>NZ_JBHZEN010000002.1:0-158241 GCF_050958625.1 Amycolatopsis sp. 3B14 | reverse complement strand
GCCGCATCATCGTGCGGCCGCACCCGGACGCGACGTTCGCCGCCGAACGTCAGGTCATCGCCGGCAACACGCTGGCCTACGGCGCCACCGCGGGGGAGATGTTCCTGCGCGGGCACGTGGGCGAGCGGTTCTGCGTACGCAACTCGGGCGCCACCGTCGTCGCCGAGGGCGTGGGCGACCACGCCTTCGAATACATGACCGGTGGCCGTGCCGTGGTGCTCGGTCCGACCGGCCGCAACCTCGCCGCGGGCATGTCCGGCGGTATCGGCTACGTCCTCGACCTCGACGAGGGCAGCGTCAACCGCGAGATGGTCGAGCTGCTCCCGCTCGAGCCGGAGGATCTGAACTGGTTGAAGGACATCGTGACCCGTCACCACGAACTCACCCGCTCGGCGGTCGCCGCGTCGCTGCTCGGCGACTGGCCGCGCCGGTCGGCGAGCTTCACGAAGGTCATGCCGCGCGACTACAGGCGCGTGCTGGAGGCGACCAAGGCCGCGAAGGCCGCAGGCCGCGACGTCGACGAGGCGATCATGGAGGTGGCGTCTCGTGGCTGACCCCAAGGGCTTCCTGAAGTACGAGCGGGTCGAGCCGCCCAAGCGCCCCAAGGAGCACCGCGCCGAGGACTGGCGCGAGGTCTACGTCGACCTCGAACCGGCCGAGCGCGACCAGCAGGTGCGCACCCAGGCCACCCGCTGCATGGACTGCGGCATCCCGTTCTGCCACTCGGCCGGTTCCGGATGCCCGCTGGGCAACCTGATCCCGGAATGGAACGACCTGGTGCGCCGCGGTGACTGGACCGCGGCCAGCGACCGGCTGCACGCCACCAACAACTTCCCGGAGTTCACCGGGAAGCTGTGCCCGGCGCCGTGCGAGGCGGGCTGCACGCTGTCCATCTCGCCGCTGTCCGGCGGGCCGGTCGCGATCAAGCGCGTCGAGGCGACGATCGCGGAGAAGTCGTGGGAGCTGGGCCTGGCCCAGCCGCAGGTCGCCGAGGTGGCCAGCGGTCAGCGCGTCGCCGTGGTCGGGTCCGGCCCGGCCGGGCTCGCCGCCGCCCAGCAGCTCACCCGCGCCGGGCACGACGTGACGGTCTTCGAGCGGGACGACCGGCTCGGCGGGCTGCTCCGCTACGGCATCCCCGAGTTCAAGATGGAGAAGAAGCACCTCGACAAGCGCCTGGCCCAGCTCAAGAAGGAGGGCACGCAGTTCGTCACGGGCTGCGAGGTGGGCGTCGACATCACCGTCGAGGAGCTTCGGGCGCGCTACGACGCGGTCGTGCTCGCCGTCGGCGCGCTGCGCGGCCGCGACGACACCACCACGCCCGGCCGGGAGCTCAAGGGCATCCACCTGGCGATGGAGCACCTGGTGCCGGCCAACAAGCAGTGCGAGGGCGACGGCCCGTCGCCGATCCACGCGCACGGCAAGCACGTGGTGATCATCGGCGGCGGTGACACCGGCGCCGACTCCTACGGCACCGCGATCCGCCAGGGCGCGGCCTCGGTGGTCCAGCTGGACCAGTACCCGATGCCGCCGACGACCCGCGACGACGAGCGGTCGCCGTGGCCGACGTGGCCGTACGTGCTGCGCACCTACCCGGCGCACGAGGAGGGCGGCGAGCGGAAGTTCGGCGTCGCCGTGCGGCGGTTCGTGGGCGACGAGAACGGGCACGTCCGCGCGATCGAGCTGCAGCAGGTCAAGGTCGTGAAGGACCCGGAGACCGGGCGCCGCGAGGTGCTGCCGGTGTCGGACGAGATCGAGGAGATCCCGGCCGACCTGGTGCTGTTCGCCATCGGATTCGAGGGCGTGGAGCACATGCGGCTGCTCGACGACCTGGGCATCCAGCTGACCCGGCGCGGCACCATCTCGTGCGGCCCGGACTGGCAGACCGAGGCCCCTGGCGTGTTCGTCTGCGGTGACGCCCACCGCGGCGCCTCGCTGGTCGTGTGGGCGATCGCGGAGGGCCGCTCGGTGGCCAACGCCGTCGACGCCTATCTGACCGGCGCGTCGGACCTGCCCGCCCCGGTGCACCCGACGGCTCTGCCGCTCGCTGTGGTGTAACTCTCCGGGTAACGCAACCAAATAACGCGCATCGGCCGTTCGGGCTCACCCTGGGCCCGAACGGCCGATTGTTCACCCCGTCGCACCCGCCTAACTTTCGGTGACAACGGATCGACCGGCAGACGGGTGGCGTCATGAAGCGAACAGGTATCCGGGCACTGGTCCTCGCGGCGGTCGCCGCGGTCACCACGGCAGTGTTCAACGCGCCCGCCACGGCGGCGCCCGGCCCGGCGGTCCACGTCCACGGCGCCGGTGCCGCGGAGTACTGGACGCCGGAGAAGATGCGCTCCGCCAAGCCGCTCGACGGCCTGGTGACCGCCGCGCGGGACCTCAGCGCCGACGTCCGCGCCGCGGTGCCGCGCCTGCTCCCGTCGCGGACCTCGAAGGTCAGCACCGGCGACCCGTGGACCGGCGGCGGCGCGGTCACGCACACCGCGGGACGGGTGTTCTTCACCTTCAACGGTTCCCCGGCCTCCTGCAGCGGGGACGCGGTGACCAGCGCCAACCGCAGCGTCGTCATCACCGCCGGGCACTGCGTGAAGTACCAGGGCAGCTGGCACACCAACTGGGTCTTCGTGCCGGGCTACGACAACGGCAACGCCCCGTACGGCGAGTGGGCGGCCACCACGACCCTCACCACGCCGCAGTGGCAGGCGAGCGAGGACCTCAACTACGACGTCGGCGCCGCGGTCGTCGCCCCGCTCAACGGCCAGTACCTCACCGATGTCGTCGGTTCGCAGGGCATCGCGTTCAACCAGCCGCGCGGCCAGGCGATGTACAGCTTCGGCTACCCGGCCGAGCCGCCGTACGACGGCAGCGAGCTGACCTACTGCGCCGGCCGGACCTTCAACGACACGTTCGGCAGCAACGACCTCGGAATGCGCTGCAACATGACCGGTGGCTCCAGCGGCGGCCCGTGGTTCCTCAGCTTCAACGAGGCGACCGGGACCGGCATCCAGAACTCGGTGAACAGCTTCGGCTACACGTTCCTGCCCGGCGTGATGTTCGGCCCGTACTTCGGCGCGGACGCCGAGGCGCTCTACAACGCGGCGGCCGCGCGCTAATCGGTTGCCGCGGGCCCGGCCGGTCGGATAAGAAGCCCGCATGCTGAAGGGCGAGAAGGTCGGGCTGCGGGCCCGGTACGACGAGGACATCCCGATCCTGCGGACCGAGCTCTACGACGACGTCGTCAACGGTTCCCGGGCCGAAAGCCGGCCGTGGCGGCCGATCTCGCCGAGCTCGAAGGACCAGCGGCTGCACGTCGACGACAGCGTGACGGACCACGTCCCGTTCTCGGTCGTCGAGCTGGCGGGCGACACGCTGATCGGCACCGCGACGCTGTGGGGGATTGACACCCACCACCGGTCCGCGCACGTCGGGCTTGGGCTGCTGCCGTCCGCGCGCGGCAAGGGTTACGGCAGCGACGTGGTCGCGGTGCTGTGCCACTACGGCTTCGTGGTGCGCGGCCTGCAGCGGCTGCAGATCGAGACGCTGGCGGACAACTTCGCGATGCTGCGCGCGGCCGAGCGGAACGGCTTCGTGCGGGAGGGCGTGCTGCGCAAGTCGGCGTGGGTGATGGGCGAGTTCCTGGACGAGGTGCTCCTGGGACTCCTCGCCCACGAGTGGAAGGCGCGCTAGGGCTTCCTGTCGATGGCCCGAGTCCGGACGCGGCGATCGACACCGGGGCGGGCCAGCTGCGGACGGCCGCCCACGACGGCGCCCCACCCGGGACTCGCGCCGGGGAGCGTGGGACTCGCGGGCGGGACGGCGAGTTCAGCACTCGGGCGCGCGAGTTCCACGTTCGGGGTGGCCCCCGCCACCTCGGGGCGGATCGTCCCAGCGCACCCCATATCCTGGGGTGGTGAACTGGACCGTGGACGTGCCCGTCGACACCCTTCCCGAGCTGCCGCCCCTGCCGCCGGAACTGCGTGCCCGGCTGGACGACGCCCTGTCCCGCCCCGCCGCCCAGCAGCCGGAGTGGCCCGACGCCGACGCGGTCGGCCGGGTCCGCCACCTGCTCGAGGCCGTGCCGCCCATCACCGTGCCCGCCGAGATCGACCGGCTCCAGGACCGCCTCGCCATGGTCGCCCGCGGCGAGGCCTTCCTGCTCCAGGGCGGTGACTGCGCCGAGACGTTCGAGTCCAACACCGAGCCGCACATCCGCGCCAACCTGCGCACGCTCCTGCAGATGGCCGTCGTCCTCACCTACGGCGCCAGCCTGCCCGTCGTGAAGGTCGGGCGCATCGCAGGCCAGTACGCCAAGCCGCGCTCCAACAGCACCGACGCGCTCGGCCTGCCCGTCTACCGCGGCGACATCGTCAACTCGCTCGTCGCCAAGCCCGAGCTGCGCGTCCCCGACCCGGGCCGCATGATCCGCGCCTACGCCAACTCCGGCGCGGCGATGAACCTGGTCCGCGCCCTCACCGGCGCCGGCATGGCCGACCTCGCCCAGGTGCACGACTGGAACAAGGACTTCGTGCGCACCTCGCCCGCCGGCGAGCGCTACGAGGCGCTGGCCGGTGAGATCGACCGCGGCCTGCGGTTCATGTCCGCCTGCGGCGTCAGCGACACCTCGCTGCACTCCACCGAGATCTTCGCCAGCCACGAGGCCCTGCTGCTCGACTACGAGCGCGCCATGCTGCGGATGGACAACGCCAACGCGGCCAACCCGAAGCTGTACAACCTCTCGTCGCACTTCCTGTGGATCGGCGAGCGCACCCGCCAGCTCGACGGCGCCCACATCGCCCTCGCCGAACTGCTGGCCAACCCCATCGGCGTCAAGATCGGCCCGACCACCACGCCCGAGCAGGCCGTGGAGTACGTCGAACGCCTCGACCCGCGCAACCAGCCCGGCCGCGTCACCCTCATCTCCCGCATGGGCAACGGCAAGGTCCGCGACGTCCTGCCGGCCATCGTGGAAAAGGTCGAGGCCACCGGCCACAAGGTCATCTGGCAGTGCGACCCGATGCACGGCAACACGCACGAGTCGTCCAGCGGCTACAAGACCCGCCACTTCGACCGCATCATCGACGAGGTCCAGGGCTTCTTCGAGGTGCACCACAAGCTCGGCAGCTACCCCGGCGGCATCCACATCGAGCTCACCGGCGAGGACGTCACCGAGTGCCTCGGCGGGGCGCAGGAGATCTCCGACTCCGACCTCGCCGGGCGGTACGAGACGGCCTGTGATCCGCGGCTGAACACGCAGCAGTCGCTGGAGTTGGCGTTCCTGGTGGCTGAGATGTTGCGGGGCTGACGCTACGCGGGTTTTTCAATCGCCGGCTTCGCTTCGCTACGCCCCGATTGAGCCCTCCCGAACCCGATCTTTCAGTGTTCGGTTGCCGAGACACCGCGTCAAGGCGGGAAAGCGTGCCTTGACCCGGTGGCTCGGCAACCGATTTGGCTGGGGATCGGGTTGCGGGAGGGGGCTGGCTCGGGGCGTGGTTGTCTTGCGTTGCCGGCCGGCGGTTCTGGTGCTGCGTTTTCAAGAAGCGAAGTAGTCTTCGGCGGCTTCCCTCGGGCGCTGTAGCGGTGCGGGCAGCTCGAAGGTCGCCACCGTGCGCCACGGGCCGTGTTCGTCCTCGCCCGCCACCAGGTGCACGCGGTCGATCCAGGCCCGCACCGGGAGCGCCGCGGCCAGTTCCGCCGCCGCGCGCCGCCGGGTGTGGGCGTCGCCCGTGCGGTGGTCCACCACCGTCAGGTGGGGGACCGTGTCGGGGTGCTCGCCGCCGTAGGGCGGGTGCGCCGGGAAACGTTCGCACACCGCCTGCGTCAGCGCCCGGAAGTGCTCGTCCGGCTCCGGCGCCAGCCACACCACCTCCGAGCCGAACCACCCGACCTGCGAAAACTCGCACTCGAACGCCTCGATGCCGACCAGCGCGGCCTCCAGATCGGCCACCGTCCCGGCGTCGATGTCCCGCGGCGCGACGAACGGGTACAGCACGGTCACGTGCGCCGGCACGGTCCGTCGATGCCGGGTGACCAGGTGGTCCGTCTCGGGGACGGGGACGACGATGGCACTCTTCGTGGCACGGCGAAGCCACTGCGCGTCGGGGACCGGCATGGCTTCATCATGACTGAAACCGCGCCGGATGTTTAGATCGACCGCTCGTACAGAGCAGCGGCCGACTTCAGCACGGCGTCCCGCAGCGAACCGGTGTCGGACACCGCGTCGCCGTTCATTTGCAGTCCGATGTGGACGTGGTCGGCGTACGTGGCCGCCGCGATGCCCACCGCGTGCCGCGGCGCCAGCGGCACGAACGGGTAGATCTCGCACAACCGCGCGCCGTCCAGGGTCAGATCCAGCTTCGGCAGCGGCACGTTCGTGATCACGGTGTCGAACAGGGCCCCCGCGGCCTTCCCGGCCACCTTCGTCGCCAGCCGGTGCAGCCCCGGCGGCAACCGGTCGGCCAGCACCGGCAGCGCACCCGCCCCGCGCTGCGGCCCCGCCGCCTTGTTCCGGTTCATCGACCAGCGGATCTCCCGCAACCGCCGCACGGGATCGTCCAGGTGCACCGGCAGATCGCACAGATAACCGGACAACTGGTTCGCGCCCCAGCCACCCTCACGCGCCCGCATGCTCACCGGGATCAGAGCCCGCAACGTGCGCGCGTCCGGGCGCTGCCCGCGGTTGATCATCCACTCCCGCAGCGCGCCGGCCAGGACGGCGAGCACCACGTCGTTGGGCGTGCCGCCGTGCGTGCCGCGGATGGTGCGGATGTCGGCGAGCGGCAACCGGACGAACCCGAGCCGTCGGCTGGCCGAATCCGGCGCCCCCAACGGGGAGAACGGGTACGGCCGCGCGGCACGCAGGACCGCCGACGCGATCGCCGCGTTCTCCCCGGCCTGGCTGACCGCCTCCACGACCCCGTCCCGCAGTGCCGCCAGCGGCGAACGGGGATCGGCCGGCCGGTCGGCCGCCTCGATGAGCATGCGGGTGATCGGCAGCTCGTCCAGCAGCCCGGCGGCCACCGCGAACGCCCCCGCGCCGTCGGTGAACGCGTGGTGCAGCTTGAGCAGCAGCGCGAACCGGCCGTCCGCCAGGCCGGTCACCACGTGCAGGTCCCACAGCGGCCGGTCCATCGGCAGCGGCTGCTCCATCCACTCGGCCGCGTGCGTGGCGAGCGGATCGTCGGCGTAGAACCCGGTCAGCCGGTGCACCTGGATGTGCCGGCGCGGATCGAATTCCGGGTCCTCCACCCAGGTCGCTCCCCCCGGCGGGAACAACGACGAGCGGAACCGCTGGCGCAGGCGCGGGATACGTCTCGCGCGCCCGGCGAGCAAATCGGCCACCCGATGCGGGTCAACGGGTGCATCCGGTTGGAAGATCACCGCTGCCCCCATGTGCATGGGGGTCGATTCCCCTTCCAGGCAAAGGAAAGCCACGTCCAGCCCACTGAGCTGACGGCCAGCCATAGACGACCCCTCTACGGTCGGTGACATCGGGATTGCCTGCTACTTGAGCAAACGGACGTGACGAAACGGTAGTCCATTTGTTTCGGCAGCGCTAACGGCTCCCAATTCTCACTCGAATGGGGTACTGGTCCTTTGTGGACGTGAAATCGCGTGGATCTCCTTGTCGATCAAGGAAATACTTGCAATTTCACCTTTTTGCCGCGTTCGACGTGCTCGCCGGGCTGGGGATCCTGGCCGACGACGATGGAGAAGTTCCGCGTGCGGCCCTTGACCTCGGCCTGCAGGCCGGCGTCGGTGAGCAGCTGGATCGCGTCCTGCACCGGGCGTCCGAGCACGGACGGGACCTGGACCGCGGTGGAGGTGAACACGCCGACCCGCTTGTCGCCATGGCCGTCGATGGTGGTCCCTGCTGCCGGAGTGGTGCGGGTGACGCTGCCGCTCGGCACGTCCGCGGAGAACTCGGTGCCGGCATCGTAGGGCTCGAATCCGGCCTCCCTCAACCGCTGGAAGGCCTCATTCCGGCTCAACCCGACGACGCTGGGCACCGGCGACGGCGGCGGGCCCTGCGACAGGCCGATCCGCACCGGCGAGCCGATGGTGAGCTGCGTTCCGGGCTTCGGGTCGACCACGAGCACCTTCCCGGCGGGCACCGTACTGCTGTAGGTGTCGATGCTCTCGTCCCGCCGGGGCGTGAGCCCGGCCGCCTTCACGGCCGCCTCCGCCTGCGCCAGCTCGGTGCCCGGGCTGATGTCGGGCACCGTCGGCCGGCCCGAGGACAACACCAGGGTGACCGAGCTGCTCTTCTGCACCGACGTCCCGGCCTGCGGATCGCTGCCGATCGCCTTGCCCGCCGCGACGGTGTCGCTGAACTGGCGGGTCACGGTCACCGACAGGCCGGCGTCGTGCAGCGTCTTCTCCGCCGTGGCCTGGTCCAGGCCGGCCACCGGCGGGATCGCGATCGAGTCGGCGGCGTCCTCGCCGACGCTGAACCACCACACCCCGGTGCCGACCAGCGCCACCACCAGCGTGGCGATGACCGCCCACAGCACGACCGGGCGGCGCTGGACGAACGTCTTCAGGTCCTCGCGCGGCGGCGCGGGCGGGGGCGGCGGCACGGGCGCGGCCTGCGGGCGGACCATCGCGCGGGTGCCGCGCGGGCCTGCGATCGGGTCCGTGGTCGCGACCGGCGAGAACGCGGGCACGGTCTTCTCCGGGTCCACCGACGGGGCGGGCGCGGCAGGCGGGGCGGGCACCTCCTTCGGCGGCAGCACCGGGATCGGCGCGGGCGCGATGCCCAGCGCCGCCCGCACGCGGCGCAACTCCTGCAGGAACGCGGCGGCGTCGGCCGGCCGCGCTTCCGGGTCGCGCCGCGTGGCGCGCAGCACCAGGTCGTCCAGCACCGCGGGCAGACCGGGCTCGACCGTGCTGGGCGCCGGGACGTCGTCGTTCACGTGCCGGTAGGCGACCGAGATGGCGGTGTCGCCGGTGTAGGGCACCTGGCCGGTGAGCATCTCGTAGAGCACGATGCCCGCCGAGTAGACGTCGCCGCGCTCGCCCGCCATGCCGGTCGTGACCTGCTCGGGCGCCAGGTAGGAGACGGTGCCCAGGATGATGCTCGAACTGGTGGTGCCCGCGCTCGCGACGGCCCGCACGAGGCCGAAGTCGGCGACTTTCACCACCCCGGTCGGCGGGTGGCCGGTGGCGCCGATCAGCACGTTCTCCGGCTTCACGTCGCGGTGCACCAGGCCGGCCTGGTGCGCGGCCGACAACGCGGCGAGCATCTGCTCGGCCACGCTCAGCGCCAGCGGCACGTCGAGCTTGCCCCGCTGGTCCAGCAGATCGCGCAGCGTTCCGCCGTCGACCAGCTCCATCACGAGGAACACGTGCGAGCGGTCGCCTGCCACGTCGACGCCCTGGTCGTGCACCGTGACCACGTTCGGGTGGTGCAGCTTCGCGGCCAGCCGTGCCTCGCGCTCGAAGCGCTCGACGAACGACCGGTCGTCGGCGAAGCGCGGGTCCATGATCTTGATGGCGACCGGACGGTCCAGCCTCGTGTCCGACCCCCGGTAGACGGCCGACATGCCGCCCCGCGCGAGGAGGCCGTCGACCCGGTAACGCCGCTCCAGGAGCGTCCCGGCCAGGCTGGTTTCCGTGCTCGTCACGCGCCCGATCGTACGGACTTTGCCGGAGTCGGTGGAGCCGCCCCGGGACTGCCGTGGTTGAGCTTTCGTTACGCCGTTCGCGCGACATTGCGGACAACCAGGCCTGATGTGGCACCCTGTCTTGCGTGAGTGCGATCCCAGTCGCTGATGACATCCTCGACGCCGACGTGGCCGTGCTGTCGCTGGCGCAAGTGGCGGAGCAGATCGGCCTGTCGGTGAACAAGGTCCGGCAGCTGCTCCGGGACGGTCAGCTGCTCGCCGTGCGGCGCGACGGCGACCTGATGGTCCCGGCCGACTTCTTCGTCGGCGGGCAGCCGGTGAAGGGGCTGACCGGACTGCTGACGGTGCTCGCCGACGCCGGGTTCAGCCGCACCGAGATGCTGCGCTGGCTCTACGAGGCGGACGAGACGCTGCCCGGCAGCACCCCGATCAACGCCCTGCGCACCAACCACGGCACGGAGGTGAAGCGCCGCGCCCAGGCCATGGCGTTCTAGCGAAGAGGCGGGTGCGGAGTCGCACCCGCCTCCGCCCGGCAGGTGTCAGCCGTTCTGCGCGTCGCGCCAGGAGATCCACTTCTTCAGCAGGCCCAGGTCGTAGTCGGGGCCGCCGACGCCGACGGTGAACAGGCTCACGCCCAGCCCCCGCAGCTTCGGGCCCAGCTCGTCCGGCTCGCCCTGCACACCGGTGGAGATCTCGATCTCGCCGGCGTCGCGGCCGACGTCCGCGCAGTGCTGCTTCAGGATCCCGACCTTGCGCTCGACGGTCTCCGGGTCGCCGAAGCCGTGCCAGATGTCGGCGTGCTTCGCGACCAGCTTCAGCGTCTTCTTCTCGCCGCCGCCGCCGATCAGCACCGGGATCTTGCGGGTGGGCGCCGGGTTGAGCTTGTCCAGCCGCGACTCGATGCGCGGCAGCGCCTCGGCCAGGTCGTCCAGCCTGCCGCCCGCGGTGCCGAACTCGTAGCCGTACTCGTCGTAGTCCTTCTCGAACCAGCCGGAGCCGATGCCGAGGATCAGACGGCCGTCGCTGATGTGGTCGACCGTGCGCGCCATGTCGGCGAGCAGCTCGGGGTTGCGGTAGCTGTTGCAGGTGACCAGCGCGCCGATCTCGACCCGCGACGTCGACTCCGCCCAGGCGCCGAGCATGGTCCAGCACTCGAAGTGCTTGCCGTCGGGGTCGCCGTACAACGGGTAGAAGTGGTCCCAGTTGAAGATGATGTCGACGCCGAGGTCTTCGGCGGCGGAGGCGGTTTCGCGGATGGTCCGGTAGTCGGCGTGCTGCGGCTGGAGCTGCAGCCCGATCCGGATCGGCCTGGTGGTGTCGGTCATACCGCCAGCCTAGCCACACCCGGGACACCCGCGCAGTGTGGCGGAAGTGCTTGCCCCGCATGGACTTCCACCTGGATCGCGCTCCAGGTGGAAGTCCACTGTGTACCGGTCAGAAGGTGCGCTGAGTGGCGAGCTCGGCCAGCTCGGCGAGCCGGGTCGCCGCGGGTTCGGCCAGGCGGGCGCGCTCCAGCGCGGCCAGCGCGGTGCCGGTGAGCGCGGTGATCCGCTGCTCGACCGCGTCCACGGCGCCGACCTCGGTCAGCGTCCGGCGCACCCGGTCCACCTCGTCGTCGGCGAGGTCGGCGCCGATCGCGTCGGCGATGAGCTTGTGCTGCTCCGGGTCCTCGGCCAGCTGCAGGCCCAGCGCGACCAGCAGCGTGCGCTTGCCCTCGCGCAGGTCGTCGCCCGCCGGCTTG
Organism: Amycolatopsis sp. 3B14; assembly: GCF_050958625.1. Classification (NCBI taxonomy): domain Bacteria; kingdom Bacillati; phylum Actinomycetota; class Actinomycetes; order Pseudonocardiales; family Pseudonocardiaceae; genus Amycolatopsis; species Amycolatopsis sp. 3B14. The sequence goes on along the minus strand of NZ_JBHZEN010000002.1, from coordinate 146,871 downwards.
CCGGTGACCGACGGGTCGCCGAACACGCCGAGCAGGTCGTCCCGCAGCTGGAACGCCACGCCGAGGTCGTCGCCGAACTCGCGCAGCGTCGCGATGCGCTGCTCGTCCGCGCCTGCCAGCGCGGCGCCCAGGTGCAGCGGGCGCTGCACGGTGTAGGCGGCGGTCTTGAGGCGCGACACCCGCAGCGCGGCCTCCGGCGAGGTGTCGCCGGTGGCCTGCGTGCGCACGTCCAGGTACTGGCCGGCGAGCACCTCGGTGCGCATGGCGCGCCACGCCGGGCGCGCGGCGTCGAGGGTCGCGGCGGGCAGCGGGGCGCTGTTGAACATGTCGTCCGCCCAGGCCAGCGCCAGGTCGCCGATCAGCACCGACGCGGCCAGGCCGAACGTCTCGGGTGCGCCGAGCCAGCCGTTCGCCCGGTGCTCGCGGGCGTAGGAGACGTGCACGGTGGGGCGGCCGCGGCGCGAGTCGGAGGAGTCGATGAGGTCGTCGTGGATCAACGCGCACGCCTGCACCAGTTCGAGGCTGGCCACGGCCCGCAGCACGCCCTCGGCGTCGGGGCCCTCCGGGTCGCCGCCCGCGCCGCGCCACGCCCACCACGCGAACGTCGGCCGCAGCCGCTTGCCGCCGCCGAGCACGAAACCGGTCAGCGTGTCGACGCCGGAGCCGAACGCCGGCTGGGCCGCCCGGACGGCCGCGCCCGCCTCGGTGAGGAACGCGGCCAGGTGGCGTTCCAGGTGTTGGGGCAGGTCGGCGTCGAAGTCCATGCGCCTATCGTCGACGACATGCCCAAGGCGCGCTTGGCGGGGTGGCCGCGATGTGATCGGCGCCCGTAGGCTCGGTTCGTGGCGACCTTGGTGACGTTTCACGCCCATCCCGACGACGAGTGCATCGCCTGCGGCGGGATCATGCGCAAGGCCTTCGAGGAGGGGCACCGGGTCGTGCTCGTCGTCGCGACCCGTGGCGAGCACGGCGAGGTCCCGCCGGGCTTCCTCGCCGACGACGAGCCGCTGTGGCGGCGCCGGGTCGAGGAGACCAGGGCGGCGGCCGAGATCCTCGGCGCGAAACGGCTGGAGTTCCTCGGCTACACCGATTCCGGGATGATGGGCACGCCGGAGAACGACCTGCCCGGCTCGTTCTGGCGGGCGCCGGTGGAGGAGGCGGCGGCGAAGCTCGCCGCGATCCTGCGCGAGGAGCGGGCGGACGTGCTGACCGTCTACGACGACAACGGCACCTACGGCCACCCGGACCACATCCAGGTGCACCGCGTCGGGATGCGCGCGGCCGAGCTCGCCGGCACGCCACGGGTGTACCAGAGCACGGTCAACACCGACCACATGCGGGCCGGCCTGGCGGAGTTCGCCGCGCGGGCCGCCGAGTCCGGCATCAAGATCCCCGGGGTCGAAAATCTCGGCGAGCTGGGCAAGCCGGCCGCGGAGATCACCGCCGCGGTCGACGTGCGGCCGTGGCTGAACGTCAAGCGCGCGGCGATGCGCGCGCACGCCAGCCAGATCAGCGAGCAGTCCCTGTTCCTGGCGATGCCCGAGGACGCGTTCACCCACGCCTTCGGCACCGAGTGGTTCATCCGCGCGGGCCAGGGGCCGGGCATCACCGAGACCGACCTGATGGCGGGGCTCTAGGACTCCACCAGGCCGAGCCGCACCCGGCCGTCCGGGTCGACCGACCACGCCGGGTTGTGCGCGACCTCCCAGATCAGCCCGTTCGGGTCGCGGAAGTGGCCGTGGTAGCCGCCGAACGCGGCCTGCTGGCCGGCCTTCACGATCTCCGCGCCGGCCCCGGCGGCCTTCGCGAGGCAGCGGTCGACCTCGTCCGGGCTGCCCACGTTGTGCGACAACGTCAGCCCGGCCGGCCCGGTGATGTCGGTGCTGTTCATGTCGGCGGCGAACTTCACCGCGTCGAACAGCCCGAGCGTGACGCCGGGGGCGATCTGGAAGAACAGGATTTCGCCCGGCACGTCCAGCAACGGCTGCCAGCCCAGCCCGGTCACGTAGAACGCCCTGGCGGCGTCGGTGTCCCGGGTCGCCACCGTGATGAAGTGCACGCCTTGTTCCATACTCGGAGCATGGCAGCCGCGCCCGGGGACGGCTTGAACGAAACGGACACCTACCGCGAACAGGTGGGTTCCGGCGTCGTGCGGTGCTGGTGGGCGCAGCGGGCGCCGGGCGAGTACGTGCAGCGGGTGGTGCCGGACGCGGCGGCGGACGTGATCGTGGCGTCGACCGGCGCGGCCTGCCTGGTGGGGCCCACGCTGGCGCCCGCGTTGCACCAGTTGCCACCCGGCGCGGAGCTGCGCGGGCTGCGGCTGCGGACCGAGGCGATCGCGGCGGTGCTGGGCTTGCCGGGCCACGAGGTGCGGGACGCGGTGGTGCCGTTGGGCGCGGTGCTGCCGGACGCGGCCGCCCGGACGGTCGCGGAATCGGTGTGGCGCGGCGCTTTCCCCTCGGCGCTGCGTCCGCGGCCGGGTGATCCGCGGGTGCGGCACGCGGTGAGCCGGATCTGGCGGGGCGCGCCGCTGGACTCGGTGGCGGACGAGGTGTCGCTGACGGGCCGCCAGTTGCGCCGGCTGTTCACCGAGCACGTCGGCCTCGGGCCCAAGGCGCTGCAGCGGATCGTGCGGTTCCAGCGTTTCCTGCGCAGCGCGGACGCCGTGCGCCCGTCGTCGCTGGCGGACTCCGCGGCGGCCGCCGGCTACGCCGACCAGGCCCACCTGACGCGCGAGACGCGCGACCTGGCCGGGGTGACGCCCACGGTGCTGATCCGGGAACGCCACGGCCTGGCGACGCCGGACGCCGCGGGCGCGATGGCCGTCTTCTGACGCGGCGGGAGGAGCCGCTCGTCCGTCGTCGAACCGGGCACTACGTGTGCTCGGAGACCAGCACCGCGCGGGTGCCCGGCTCCAGGGCCTGGAAGATGTGCTCCACGTCGCCCGGGTAGGCGATGTAGTCCCCGGGGGCGAGTTCCACCGGCTCGTCCACCAGGCCGACCAGGGCCCGGCCCGAGCTGAGCACCACGTGCTCCACCACGCCGGGCATGTGCGGGTCGGAGCGGCGCGGCGTGCCCGGCTCGGCCGCGATGCGGAAGATGTCGCGGCGCGCGTTCGGCGGGCAGGACGCCACGAGTGTCGCCACGTAGTCCGAGCGCTCCGAGTAGAACGTGGGCCCCTCGTCGGCGCGGATGACCTGCACCTGCGGCCGCACCGGCTCGACCAGCCGCGCGAACGGCACGTCGAGCACCACACTGAGCGCCCACAGCGTCTCCACGCTCGGATTGCCGCTGCCGGATTCCAGCTGGGACAACGTCGATTTGGCGATGCCCGCCCGCTTGGCGACCTCGCTCAGGGACAGCCCGGTGCGGGCGCGTTCCCGTCGCAGGGAGGCTGCGATGACGTCCAGTGGTGCGCCGCGCTCGGCCATGCGTGTTCGCTCCAGAAGTCCGGTTGTTCGCCTTGACGAACGCTTTGTCGGTGTTCAGTATGGAAGGTGATGCGTACGATATACCGAACACTCGACCGTCGCCTGCTGCGCGACGTCGCCCTGGTGGCGCTGGCCGACGGGGTCGTCGGCGTCTCCTACGGCGCCATCAGCACCGGCTCCGGCTTCGGCGCGTGGCTGCCGGTGGTGATGTCGCTGGTGGTGTTCGCAGGCGCCGCCCAGTTCCTGTTCGTCGGGCTGGTGGCCGCGGGCGGCAGCCCGTTCGCGGCGGCGGTCGCCGGGCTGCTGGTCAACAGCAGGCACCTGCCGTTCGGCATGGCGGTCAGCGAGGTGCTCGGCCGCCGCGGGCGCATCCTGGGCAGCCACCTGATGACGGACGAGAACGTGGCGTTCGCACTGGCGCAGGAGGACGCCGCACGCCGTCGCGCCGCCTACTGGGCCTGCGGGATCGGCATCTTCGTGTGCTGGAACGTGGGCGTGCTCGCGGGGGCCTTCGCGGGCACGGTCATCGGCGACACCGACGCGTTCGGTCTGGACGCCGCCTTCCCGGCCGTGCTGCTCGCGCTGGTGCTGCCGTCGCTCAAGGACCGCGACACCCGCCACGCGGCGGTGGCCGGCGCGGCGGTCGCGCTCGCGGCCACCCCGTTCCTGCCCGCGGGACTGCCGGTGCTGCTCGCGCTGGCCGGCGTGCTGGTGCTGGTGGTGCGGCGATGACCCTGCTGATCGCGATCGCGGTGCTCGCCGTGGGCACCTTCGCGTTCCGGTTCGCCGGGCCGGTTCTGCAGTCGAGGATCCAGCTCTCGGCCAGGGTGCAGAACCTGATGGCGGTCTCGGCGACGGTCCTGCTGGTCGCCGTCGTGGCGACGGGCGCACTCGCGGAGGGCCACGGCTTCGCCGGGTTCGCCCGCCCGATCGGCGTTGCCGTCGGCGGCGTGCTCGCCTGGCGGAAGGCGCCGTTCCTGGTGGTGGTCGTCGCCGCGGCGGCGGTCACCGCGCTGCTGAGGCTGGCCGGCGTGCCCTAGCCCTGCCAGGGACGCACCGAACCCCAGCGCCAGACCGGCATCGGCTCGTCGGCGGCGGGGCGCGCGCCGGGACGCGAGAAGAACACCGCCAGCCGCGTGCCCCACTCCAGGTAGGCGACGAACGCGGAGCGGAACTCCGGGTCCGACGGCAGGCCCACCTCGTCCGCGGTCTCCAGCAGGAGGCCGATCCAGCGGCGGCGCTGCTCCTCGGTGATCGCCTTGCCGAGGTGCTTCGACACCATGTGGCGGTGACCGCCGCGGTGCGTGCTGTAGTCCTTCGGGCCGCCGAACACCTCGCCGACCCACTGCGCGACGTGCTTCGCGTGCTCGGGGTCCATGCCGGCGAACAGCGGCGCGAGCAGGTCGTCCGCGGGCACTTTCTGGTAGAACGCGGTGAACAGCTTCTCGAACGCCTCGGCGCCGCCCGCCCACTCGTACAGGCTCGGCAGGGGACTGCCGATGTCGACGGGTTCGTAGTGGCGCATTTCCTCGATGGCGTCGACGAAGCCGCGGACCTCGGCGAAGAAGGGCGGGAAGTGCGGGCCCTTCCGGAAACCGGTCAGGTGCGCGTCCGCGGAGGTCCAGGTGAGCCGGACGACGTAGCACTCCGGTTCGTCCACGCAGCGGGTCATCTCGAAGTCGTGGCACTCGGGAGCGGCGGCCAGATGCGCGGAGGCGCGCCGGTAGGCGTCCTCGAACTCCGCGCCCTGCCCGGCGGGAATCCGGTAGCGGATGTATTCGGTGAGCACCGGTCAAGTCGAGCACCTGTGCCGTGGCCCGGCAAGTACGTACTTTGTGGTGCGTGAACACGATCCGCACGCGCTACCACTGCCCGGTCGAACTCGCCGTCGACGTCATCGGCGGCAAGTGGGCCGTGGTGGTGCTGGCGTACTTGAAGGAGCGCGACCACCGGTACGGCGAGCTGCGCAGGCGCATGCCGGGCATCAGCGAGAAGGTGCTGACGACGCGGTTGCGGGAGCTGGAGGCGGCCGGGCTGGTGGAGAGGTCCGTGCAGGACGGCGCGATCCGGTCCGTCACCTACCGCCTGTCCGCGGAGGGCGCGGAGCTGGCCCCGGCGCTGCAGATCCTGCACGACTGGGGACAGCGCCGGGCGCAGCGGGAGGGGGTGCGCATCGAACCGGCCGGGTAGCGGCGGCTCCGGAAGTCCGGGCCTAACCGTGCAGCCGGCTCGCCTCCGCGCGGATCGCTTCCGACAGGGCCGCGGTGGGGCCCCTTGGCGTGGCCGACCGGGTGGTCAGCAGGAACTGCACCTCGCCCGGATCGGGCAGTCCGTGGCCGGCCGGGAGTTCCACCAGTCCGGCCGGGATCAGGCTCCGGGCGAACACCACGACGCCGAGGCCGGCGAGCGCCGCCGCGCGCAGGCCGTTCAGGCTGCCGCTCGTGCAGACGATCCGCCACGGCTTTCCGTTGTCCTGCAACGACTCCAGCGCCCTGGCGCGGGTGATGCTCGGCGGCGGGTAGGCGATCAGCGGCACCGGCGCGCCGGGCTCCAGCTCGAACCCCTCGCGCCCCACCCACACCAGCGGGTCCGTCCACAACGGACTTCCTGTCTCGTCGCCCGCGCGCCGCTTGCCCAGCACCAGGTCCAGCTCGCCCGCGCGCAGCTTCTCGTGCAGCACACCGGACAGATCCACGGTCAGTTCGAGGTCGACCAGCGGGTGCAGCCGCCGGAACTCGCGCAGAATCTCCGGCAGCGGCCCGACCACGAAGTCCTCCGACGCGCCGAACCGCACCCGGCCGCGCAACTCCGGCCCGGCGAAGTAGGCCAACGCCCGCTCGATGTCCTCCAGGATCGTCCCGGCGAACCCGATCATCGCCTCGCCGTCCGGCGTCAGCGACACCGAATGCGTGTCGCGCAGCAGGAGTTGCTGCGAGGTCGCCTCTTCGAGCTTGCGCACGTGCTGGCTCACCGTCGACTGCCGCAGCCCGAGCCGCTGCCCGGCGCGCGTGAAGCTGCGGGTCTCGGCCACCGTCAGGAACGTCCGCAACCACACGGGATCGAGCACACCGGCCTCCATCGCGAATCGCGATAGCAGTTATGCCCTTCATCATACTTCACAATCGGCGCAGCACGGCGGACCATCGGGAGCGTGAAAAGTCCCGCCGCGCTCCTCGCCAAGCTCCGCATCGACCCGTTCATCATCGGCATTCTCGCCGCGGTCGGGATCGCCTGCCTGGTGCCGGCGCGCGGCCAGGGCGCGGAGATCGCGTCCTGGGTCACCTCGATCGGCGTCGGCGCGTTGTTCTTCCTCTACGGCGCGCGCCTGTCCACCGCAGAGGCCGTGGCCGGCTTCAAGCACTGGCGGTTGCACCTGGTGATCCTGGCCACGACGTTCGTGGTGTTCCCGCTGCTCGGCCTGACCACGAAGCTGCTCGTGCCGTCCGTGCTGACCCCCGCGCTGGCCGCCGGTGTGATCTTCCTGTGCACGCTGCCCTCGACGGTCAACTCCTCGATCGCGTTCACCTCGATCGCCAAGGGCAACGTGGCCGCCGCCATCTGCGCCGCGTCGTTCTCCAGCCTGCTGGGCATCGTCGTCACGCCGCTGCTGGTCGGCCTGCTGCTGCACAGCACCGGCAACGGCTTCTCGCTCGACGCGGTCACCTCGATCGTGCTGCAGCTGCTCGTGCCGTTCGTCGCCGGGCAGATCGCGCGCCGCTGGATCGGCGGGTTCATTACGCGTCACAAGAAGGTTCTCGGCCGTGCCGACCGCACCGTGATTCTGATGGTCGTCTACGCGGCGTTCAGCGAGGGCGTCGTGGCCGGGATCTGGCACCAGCTGACCCCGCTCGCGCTCGGCGGGCTGGTGGTCGTCAACCTCGCGTTGTTCTACGTCGTGTTCTGGACCCTCAAACTGGTCACGCCGAAGCTGGGCTTCGGCCGTGCGGACCGCGTGGCGATCATCTTCGCCGGGTCGAAGAAGAGCCTCGCCAGCGGACTGCCGATGGCCGCGGTCCTGTTCCCGGCGCAGACGGTCGGCCTGATCGTGCTGCCGCTGATGCTGTTCCACCAGGCCCAGCTCATGATCTGCGCGGTGCTGGCCAGGCGGTGGGGCGCCAAGGCCGATGCGGACCAACCCGCTGCGGCCGCGGTGCGTTAGCCGTTCCCAGGTGGCGGACCTCATTTCCCACCTTTCGGACACCGGTTACCATTGCCCGCATGACGTCGGTGATCGAGCGCCTGCGAGGGGAGTCCCCGGCGTTCTCCATTGAGTTCTTCCCGCCCCGCGACGCGGCCGACGAGGCCGTGCTGTGGCGGTCGATCCGCGAGCTGGAGCCGCTGGACCCCGCCTACATGTCGATCACCTACGGCGCGGGCGGGTCGAGCCGGGACGGCACGATCCGCAGCATCGCGCGGGTGGCGACCGAGACCACGCTGGTGCCGATGGCGCACCTGACCGCGGTGGACCACTCCGTCGCCGAGCTGCGCAACGTCATCGGCTGGTACGCGGCCGTCGGCGTGCGCAACATCCTCGCGCTGCGCGGCGACCCGCCCGGCGACCCGTACGGCGAGTGGGTGCCGCACCCGCAGGGCCTGAGCTACGCCGAGGAGCTGGTCGCGCTCGTCCGCTCGCTGGGCGACTTCTGCGTCGGCGTCTCCGCGTTTCCCTACGGCCACCCGCGCTCGCTCGACCTGGACACCGACACGAAGTACCTGGTGCGCAAGTTCCGCGCGGGCGCCGACTTCGGCATCGCCCAGCTGTTCTTCGAGGCCGAGGACTTCCTGCGGCTGCGCGACCGGGTCGCCGCCGCGGGCTGCGACGCGCTGGTCATCCCCGGCGTGATGCCGCTGACCACGCCGCGCACCCTGCACACCACGATCCGGCTGTCCGGCGCGCCGGCGCCGCAGCGGCTGCTGGACCGGCTCGAACCGCTGGCCGACGACCCGAAGGCGTTCCGCGCCGAGGGCCTGGACGTGGTCACCGAGCTGTGCGAGCGGCTCATCGCCGAAGGCGTGCCGGACCTGCACTTCTACACCTTCAACCGGTCCAAGGCGACCCGCGAGGTCGTCCACCGGCTCGGTCTGGTGCCCGCGCGCGCGTAAACCCGGTTGCCGGATTCGGTAGGTTGCATCCATGGGCGTGCACCAGATCTGTGACCAGTTCGTCGAGGACTTCGCGGCCGCGCACCCCGTCGCGGCGACCGAGATGGGCATCCCGGGCTACGACGACCAGCTCACCGACTACTCGCCGGAGGGCTACGCCGCCCGCGCCGCGCTGGAGCGGCGCGCGCTGGAGGCCGTCACCGCCGCCGAGCCGGCCGACGCGGGCGAGCGCGCGGCCAAGGCCGTGTTCACCGAGCGGATCGGGCTGGACCTGGAGATCCACGACGCCGGCCTGGACGTCGCGTCGCTGAACGTCATCGCGAGCCCGGTGCAGGACCTGCGCATGGTGTTCGACCTCATGCCCACCGACACGCCCGAGCAGTGGGCGACCATCGCGAAGCGCCTGGCGAAGGTTCCGGACGCCGTCGACGGCATCCGCGCGTCCCTGCTCGCCGCCGTCGAAGCCGGCAACGCGCCCGCGCTGCGCCAGGTCACCAAGGTCGCCGAGCAGGCCGAGACGTGGGCCGGGCTGTCCGGGGAGACCGGTTTCTTCCAGACCATGATCGCCGGCGCGCCCGACGGTGCGCCACGCGCGGACCTCGACCGCGGGGCGCGCGCCGCCCAGGAGGCTTACGCCGAGCTCGCCGGGTTCCTGCGCGCCGAGCTGGCGCCGAAGGCCCGCGCGAAGGACGCCGTCGGCGAGGACGCCTACCGGCTCTGGTCGCGCTACTTCATCGGCGCGAAGCTCGACCCGCGCGAGTCCTACGAGTGGGGCTGGGCCGAGTTCCTGCGGCTGGAAGCCGAGATGAAGGCCGTCGCCGAGCGCATCGCGCCGGGCGGCACTCTCGCCGACGCGGCCGCCGCGCTCGACGCCAACCCGCGCTACCAGGTGCAGGGCCGGGACGCGTTCCAGCGGTGGATGCAGGAACTGTCCGACACCGCGCTCGCCGACCTGCGCGGCACGCACTTCGACATCCCGGACCCGCTGATGGCCCTGGACTGCCGCATCGCCCCGCCCGGCGGCGGCGCCGGCGCGTACTACACGGGCCCGAACGAGGACTTCACCCGTCCCGGCACCATGTGGTGGTCGCTGCCGCCGGGCCGCGACGAGTTCACCACCTGGCGCGAGGTCAGCACCGTCTACCACGAGGGCGTGCCGGGTCACCACCTGCAGATCGCCACCGCCGTGCACGAGCAGTCGCTCAACCGGTTCCAGCGTCTCCTGGCGTTCACGTCCGGGCACGGCGAGGGCTGGGCGCTCTACGCCGAGCGGCTGATGCAGGACCTCGGCTACCTCGCCGACGACGGCGACCTGCTCGGCATGCTGTCCGAGCAGCTGTTCCGCGCCGCGCGGGTGATCGTCGACTTCGGCATGCACCTGGAGCTGGAGATCCCGTCCGGCACCGGGTTCCACGAGGGCGAGCGGTGGACGCCCGACCTCGGCCTGGAGTTCATGCTGACCCGCACCATCACCGACGAGCCGCTGGTGCGCGACGAGATCAACCGCTACCTCGGCTGGCCGGGCCAGGCCCCGGCGTACAAGCTGGGGGAGCGCCTGTGGATCGAGGCGCGTGAGGAGGCGCGCAAGCGCCAGGGCGACGCGTTCGACCTCAAGGACTTCCACACCAAGGCCCTCCGCCTGGGCGGCATGGGCCTCGACACCCTCCGCGAACAGCTCGCCGAACTCGACTAGGGGAGTTTCAACCATGGCTTGCGTGGCGGTGCGGGTAGTGGCCCCACCCGCCAGCCCACCACCACCCTCGACGGACGCGCTCCGCGCGCGGCGTCGATTCAAACCCGCGGCGGTGCCGGCTGACGGCCCCACCGCAAGCGGCTCCGCCGCTTAGGAACAACGACTGAAGGATGTGCTGATGCACCGGGTCTTCCTCGTCACCCCGCCGCCCCCGGCCTAGCGGGGCGGTCGCTTCTCGCCGCACTTGTGCGGCGCCACAAGGCACCACGGGTTTGCGTGGTGCCGCATCGCCCCGCGTCCACGGCACTGTCCACACAAGACGCTGGAGCGAATTTCCCATGTCCGTTTCCGTCGAGGCGCCCGCGCGCGCCCGATCGTCGTTGACCCTGCTCGTCGCCGGGGTGCTGTGGGGCACCGGTGGTCTGTCCGGGTCGCTGCTCGCCACCCGCGGTGGTCTCTCCGCGATTTCCGTTGCCACGTACCGGTTGCTGCTCGGCGGCGCCGCGCTCGTGGTGTTCCTGTGGCTCTCCCGCGGCCTGCGCGGGATGGTCTGGACCAAACCGGTGGTCCGCCGGATCGCGCTGGCCGGCGGGCTCCTCGGCTCGTTCCAGGCGGCGTACTTCGCGGCGGTCACGCTGACCTCGGTCGGCACCGCGACGATGGTCACGATCGGCAGCGTGCCGGTCTTCGTCACCGCCGCCACGGCGATCCGCGCCCGCCGCCTGCCCGGCCCGCTGACCCTGGTGTCGGTCGCACTCGGGCTGGCCGGGCTGGCGCTGCTGTCCGCCACCCCCGGCCACGGCGGCTGGCGGCTGCTCGGTGGCGTGGCGTTCGCGCTGGCCGCCGGCGCGGGCTTCAGCGTGCTGACGCTGGCGCTGCGCCGTCCCGTCGAAGGCCTGGACTACCAGCGCACCACCGCGTTCGGGCTGCTCACCGGCGGGTTGCTGCTGCTGCCCGCCGGGCTGGTCCTCGGCATGGCGCTGCCGCTGCGGCTGGACGTCCTCGCGGTCGCGCTGTACTTCGGCGTCGTGCCGACCGGGCTGGGGTACGTGCTGTACTTCCGCGTCCTCGGCGCCGCGCGGCCCGTCGTCGCGGCGCTCGCGACCCTGCTGGAACCCCTCACCGCGGCGATCCTGTCCGCCGTCGTCCTGCACGAGGACCTCGGCGTCCAGGGCTGGTGCGGCGCCGCGCTGCTGGGCGCCGGACTGCTGGTGGGCTACCTGCGGTCCTGAGGCTCCAGCGGCAGGGTGCGGCCGAGGATGGCGAACGGGCGTGGATCACCGGCGAAGTGGTAGTCGCGCAGCGCGTCGACGAAACCCAGGCGCCGGTACAGCTTCCACGCCCGGCTCGGCCCCTCCGGCGTGGACAGCAGGACGTGCCTGCTGTCCACGCCGTCGAGCAGGCGGCGCAGCAGGTCCTCGCCGATCCCGCGGGCCTGGCTCGCCGGTCGGACGTGGATCTCGGTCAGCTCGAAGTAGTCGGCCAGCCACCGCTCGGCGAGCTGCTCGCCGCCGGCGGAGGTCAGCCCGCGCCGCACCTGCTCGTGCCACCACTGGCCGGGCGCGCCCCGGTAGCCGTAGGCGATGCCGAGCATCGTGCCCTCGGCGTCGAACGCGGCGATGCAGCGCCAGCCCTCGCGCAGCGCGTGCGTGAGCCACATCGGGGCGCGCTGCTCGGCCGTGCCCGGCGGGTACCGCATCGCCTCGACGTAGATGGCGAGCGCTTCCCGCAGCCGGGTGCGGAAATCGTCGGCGGACAGCTGCGTGTAGTGCAGGGACGTGGTCATGACGCGACGTCCGCGGGCTGTCCGCCGGTGACGGCGACGAGGTCGGCGAAGGTGGTCGGGAAGACCGACTTGGCGTGCCCGGCCGCCGCCCACACGGTGTCGTAGGCCTGCAGCGCGGTGTCGACGAGGGTGAGCACCGGGGCCGGGTGCCCGACCGGGGCGACGCCGCCGATGGCCTGCCCGGTGTGCTCCCGCACGAACGCCGGGTCGGCTTTCTCGACCGACTCGGCGCCGACCAGCGCGGCGAGCGTGTCCGTGTTGGCCCGGTGGGCGCCCGAGGTCAGCGACAGCAGCGGGACGGTGCGGTCGGCGAACACCGCGCGGAAGACGAGGCTGTTGGCGATCGCGCCGGTCTCGACGCCGAGGGCCTCGGCGGCCTGCGCGGCCGTGCGTACCTCGGCCGGCAGGATGCGGATGCCGGCAGCGGCGTCGTGCTTGCCCGCCTCGGCGAGCGCGGCAGCGACCTTGGCCACCGCCGGATGGTCCAGGCTGCTCATACCGATATGAGATCACGGGCCGCGACCGGTGGCGACGCGTATCCCCGCCCAGTCGTCCGGAACGGCCCGGGAGTTCCCGGCCGTGGGACTTTTCACGCCCGCCCGGTGAGCGTGTTTTTCCTTGCCCGCCAACGATATCGTGATCCGATCCGCGCGAAAGGTGGCCCCGCATGTTCTCGTCCCCGGCATGGCTCGGCTGGTCGCTGGCCGGCCTGTTCACGGTGCTCGCGGTCTTCTCCCTGATCCAGGTCCTCGCCCCCGCGGCCCGCTCGTGGGCGGCGTGCTGCGACGGGGTGACCGGCGACCGCGAATCCGCGCTCGCGCATTCGGTGATGGCCGTGGCGATGGCGCTGATGTTCGTGCCGTGGGGCAACTCCGTCCCGGCGATCGCCTGGAACGTCGTGTTCGTGGCGGTGGCCGCCTGGTTCGCGGCCACGCTGTTCCGCGCCGCGCCCGGGCTGCCGCGGTGGCGCTCCGCGGCGACGCACCACCTGTTGGGCGCGGTGGCGATGCTGGCGATGGTCAGCGCCATGGGCGGCGCGCCGGCGGCGAGCGGTGATCATGGCGGCCACTCCAGCGCGTCCGCCGGGTTCCTGCTGCCCGCCGTGATGACCGGTCTGGTCGTGTACTTCGCTGCCGACGTCGCCTTGTCCGGCTGGCGTGCGGTGCGGGGCGGGCCGGGCGGCCGCGGCTCCGGCGCCGCGCGGGCCGTCATGGGCGCCGGAATGGCTGTGATGCTCGTGCCGATGCTCTAAACGGGTTGAGTCTCCAGTAACTGGAGGCTTTAGCGTCGGGCTCATGACGATCACGGTTCTGGACACCTACCCCGCCATGCGGCGGATCCTGCGCGCCCCGCGGGAGGAGCGGGCCGCGCTGCTCGAAGAAATGCTGCGGCCCGCCGCCGGCATGTACCGCTACTTCCCCGGCGAGGTGGACCTCGTCGCGATGCACCGCATGGGCTCGGGTTTCCCGCTCGACCGCGACGAGGACCGGTGCCTGGAGGCGCTGGAGGCGCTGCACGACGCGGACGCGTGGGGCCGGATCGAGGGCGCGCTGCGCGACGCCGTCGCCGTGCAGCTGGAGGCGACCCCGGACCTCGCGGTGCCCGACATCACCGTCCTGATCGTCCTCGGCGACCCCGGCGACGAGCACTTCATGGGCACGAGCCTGGGCATGACGGCCAACGGCAGCGTGTCGGGCTACCTGTTCCTCAACTTCTGGCCGTTCCCGGAGAACCTGGCGCGGCTGGAGGCGACGGCGGTCCACGAGCTGAACCACAACCTCCGCTACTCCAGTGGTGGTGTGGTCTGGAATCCGGCGACGGTCACGGTGGGGGAGCAGGTGGTGTCCGAGGGGCTCGCGGACGCGTTCGCGCGCCAGCTGTACGGCGACGAGCTCGGCTACGCCCGCGTCGGCGTGCCGCACCTGCACGACGACGCGGTGTTCGACAAGGTCGTCTCCGGCCTCGAGGTGACCGGCATGCAGAACTTCACCGCGTGGGTGCACGGCGACGCGCACGCGATCCGGTACGGCGCCACCCCGGTCGGACTGCCCACCGGCGCCGGTTACGCCGTGGGCAACCGTCTGGTCGACGCGTACCTGGCCGCGACGGGACGCACCGCGGCGCAGGCGCTGCTGGTGGACAGCCGGGAGGTCATCGACACCGCCCTCAGCTCGATGAACGCCGCCCCCGGACGATGACCGCGACGGCGGCGGCGACCACGGCCACGGCGATGACGATCCACGCCCAGGCCGGGAAGCCGCCGTCGTCCGACGTCTGGGCCGCCTGCGACGGCGCGGGAGCCGGGGCAGGCGATGAGGGCGCCGCTGAGGACGACGGCGTCGAGGCGGGCGCCGTGAGCGAGAAGTTGATCCGGCCGGTGATCGGGTCGCCATCGGCCGCGACGATCGACCAGGTGAGCACGTAGGCCCCGGCGGGACCGGACGGCTGGACCGGCGCGGTGACGGTCCGCTCGGTCACCGTCGCCGGGCCGACCGACCACTGCGCGCCGTCCGGTCCGGTGATCCGGATCGGGTCGGCGGGCAGCGTGAACGCGCCGCCGAACTTGAGGCTCACCTGCTGCGGCGCGGCGGACAGCGCCGCGCCTTCGGCCGGATCGCTGCTCTGCAGCGTGGTGTGGGCCGATGCGGCGGGCGCGGCGGCCAGCAGCACCGTGCCGGCCAGTGCGAGCGCGACGGACAGACGCCGGACGAGCATGGGCGCACCTTCCTGGGGAGTCGGGTGTGGGGAGGCCCCTGGTCCAGGTCGTCCGGGGCCGCGGTGAAGTTCCCGCGGGCCGCAGTCTTCCGCATGCCGGTTTTCCGGAGGTTGTGACACCGGGCAGGTGGGCTGGGCGGCGGACCGGCCCGGCGTGACGTCGTGCAGGTCGCCGGGCTCCCGGCGTGAGTTCCGCGGAATTTTCCTTCTGCCCCGATCGTGTGATCGAACGCGGTTGGGTGCGGCACACCACGTCATTCGAGGACTTGAACGAACAGGTGTTCGAAGCTACGCTGGAACTCGCTCGAACAAGAGTTCGACATCCGGTGAGCGCTCGCCGGTCAGGCCACCCGGTGCCGGAGCGGGGGAAGCGTTTCGGCACCGGGGGCCGCCACCAGCACGTTGTTCCGAGGGAGGGGCAATGTCCATTGCCGTCGAATCCCACGCCGAGGAGAGGCAGCCGGCGCTGCCGCTACCGGTCCGTCCTCCGGCGGCACCCGCCGCCACGGCCCTGCTCGCCGACGCCCGGCGGGGCCTCGCCGAGGCCCGGCACGCCGCCCAGCCGGCGCCCAGGTTCATCGCGGCGTACCTGGCCGCGCTCCGCGCGGGCGCCGCGGTGCTCGCCGCGAGCGGCCGTCCGCACCGTGGCCGGGCCCGCCCGGCCAGCGTCTGGGTGCTGCTCGAGGCGGCGGCGCCGGAGCTGACCGACTGGACGGCGTACTTCGCCGCGCACTCGGCGGCGCGCGCCGCCGCGCAGGCGGGCAACACCCGCCGGATCACCCCCGAACGGGCCGACGAGCTGCTGCGCCAGTCCGTGTTGTTCGTCGAGCTGGCCCGCGACCTCGTGCACGGGCGGACGCCCGTGACGGCGCCGAGCCGGGTACGGCAGTGCGACGCGCCGCCGACCCTGGGGAAGGCGTCCCGAAGGCGATGACCGGGCAAGCACTCGTCGACCACGGCCGCCTGCTGGACGTGCTGGGCGCCGAGGTCGAACGGCTCACCGCGGCGGCGCGGGAGGCGGCGCCGGACACGCCGGTGCCCACCACGCCCGGTCTCACGATCGGCGAGGTGGTCCGGCACCTCGGCGGTGTCTACCGCGTCGCCACGGGCTGGATGACCGAGGGCAGGCGACCCGCGGGCTGGCAGCGGGACCCGGCGGACGGCCAGAGCGGCGAGGAGTACCTGCGGGAGGGGTTCGCGGCCCTGCACCGCGAACTGACCGCGCACGACCCCGCCGAGTACGCGGCGGGCTGGTGGCCCGCCGACCGCACCTACGGGTTCT
Source organism: Amycolatopsis sp. 3B14 (assembly GCF_050958625.1). Lineage (NCBI taxonomy): Bacteria > Bacillati > Actinomycetota > Actinomycetes > Pseudonocardiales > Pseudonocardiaceae > Amycolatopsis > Amycolatopsis sp. 3B14. Next base: position 130,861 of record NZ_JBHZEN010000002.1, on the reverse strand, counting down.
GGTGCCGCCGGATGGCGCACGAGACCACGGTGCACCGGATCGACGTCCAGAACGCCGCGAACCGGATCGTCACCGAGGTCGACGAAGACGTGGCGATCGACGGCATCGACGAGATCCTGGCGCTGTGGTTCGGGCAGCGGCTGCCGATGCTCGGACTGTCCGGCACGTTCACCGGATCGGTCGGGATCCGCACCGGCGGCCACGACTGGATCGCCCGCGCGGGGCCTGGTGAAACGGTTGCCTGGCGCTGTTCGGCCGCCGACACCGACCGGGCCAACGGACTGGTCACCGGTCCGCCGATGGCGGTCTACCAGTGGCTGTGGGGCAGGCTCGGGCACGGGTCGGTCACCTGGGAGCGGAGCGAGGATTCGATCGGGCAGTTCTGGGCGCTGCTGCGCCTGGCGACGAAGTGAAATTCCAGGACGTGGGGAAGCGTTGCTGGATATCGTCCCGGGCATGGCGACACGACTGGACAGCCTCGTGATCGACGCGAACCGGCCCCGGGAGCTGGCGGAGTTCTGGGCACAGCTCCTCGGCTGGACGATCACCTTCGCCGACGACGAGGAGATCGACGTCGAGGCGCCCGGGGACGACGGCCTCCTGCTGGTCTTCGGCACCGTGCCGGAGGCCAAGGACCCGGCCGTGAAGAACCGGGTGCACCTCGACCTCGCCAGCACGTCGCCGTCGGACCAGGCGGCCAAGGTGGACCGGGCCCTGGCCCTGGGCGCGCGCAAGCGCGACATCGGCCAGGGCGCGGTCCCCTGGGAGGTGCTGGCGGATCCGGAGGGCAACGAGTTCTGCGTGCTCGAACCACGGCCCGGCTACACCACGACGGAGGCCATCGCGGCGGTCGTCGTGGACGCCCGCGATCCCTTGTCGCTGGCCGGTTTCTGGGCCGAGGCCGCGGGGTGGCGGATCGGCAACCAGGAGCCGGTGATCGTCGGGCTGCGCGCGCCGACCGGGCGCGGGCCGTGGCTGGAGTTCCTGCGCAGCGACGAGGCGAAGGCCGGCAAGAACCGGCTGCACCTGGACGTCGCGCCGTTCGCGGACGGCGACACCGCGGCCGAGGCGGACCGGCTGTGCGGGCTCGGCGCGCGGCGGATCGACATCGGTCAGGGCGACGTCCCGTGGGACGTGCTGGCGGATCCGGAGGGCAACGAGTTCTGCGTGCTCTCGCCACGCTGAGTGTTTCGGCGCCGTTGCGGCGGCGGCCGGAGCCTGACACGGGTGAAACACACGCGTCCACGGTCGGCAACAACCGTCCGCGATCGTTATGGGATGTTGATTAGCACGCGAAGAGCGGTGCCGCAGGTGGTCGTCGAGGACGAGGTCTCGTCGGTCGTCTGGCGGGTCCGCATCCGGATGGACGACCACCCCGGCATGCTGGCGCGCATCGCGATCCGGATGGCCGACCTGGAGTGCAACATCCTGGGGCTGAACGTGCTCCCGGTGCCGGGCGGGGTGCTCGACGAGGTGGTGATCCGGCCCGCGACCGGGCTCACCAAGGAGCAGCTGGTCACGGCGATCCAGGCTGAGGGGTGCGAATGCTCGTGCATCACCGACGCCGACGTGCGCGAGCTGGTGGACGCCTCCGCCGCGACGCTCACCGCGGCCGCGCGGGCGGTCGACGACCCGTCGCGACGGGCCGAGGTGCTACGCGAGGTGCTGACCGCGGACCTCGTCACGGTCGTGCCGCTGGCCGAGGCCAACCCCGCGCGCGTCGAGGGCGGCCACCGGGTGGTGTTCGCCGTGGACGGGGAGACCGCGCTGGTGGCCCGGCGCCGGTGGGCCCCGTTCGTGCAGCTGGAACTGACCCGCGCGGAGGCGCTGCTGGCACTGCTGGACGGCGCGCGGCGCAACGTGTCCAGCCCGCTGGCCCTGACCTGCGCCGACGGCGCGGCGGTCGTGCTGCGCGAAGGCAAGCCGGCCGACGCCGAGGCGGTGTCCGCGATGCACGCGCGGTGCTCGATGACCACGCTCTTCGCGCGCTACCACACGGGGATGCGCACCATGCCGCGCCGCTGGCTGCACCGCCTGCTGGTGCCGCCGCGCGGCATGAGCCTGCTCGCGGTGTGCGGGCGCGAGGTGATCGGCGTCGGGCAGCTCATCCCCGGCGCGACGGGCGAGATCGCCGAGGTGTCGCTGCTCGTCGAGGACGGCTGGCAGCGAAACGGCGTGGGCACCGCGCTGATGGGACGCCTGGCGGAGATCGCCGCGGCGCGCGGCTGCCGCAGGCTGGTGGCGGTGTCACTGCCCGGGCGGGACGGCATCTACCGGACCGCGCAGCGGGCGGGGCTGGCGCCGGAGCCGCCTGAGGAGGAGGGACTGTTGCGGATCGATCTGGAGGCCGCGGGTGCTCGCGTGCTGAGCGAGCTGTAGCTCCGCCGCCGCGACATTGCTTTCCGGCAACGCGCGGGGTCGCTCAAGGCCGCCGCGCAGGGAGGCTCGGGGCCGCGCTCGTCGCGGCCCTCACGACGCCCGGGGAGCGCCCGGCACGGCGATGCCACCGTGGCTCGTAGGGCAACGCTCACCGGGCTCGCGACCGCCTCTGCGCGAGGGTCAGCGGTTCCAGAACCAGTCCTTGTCGCGCGCCTGCTTGAGCGCCTGCCGCTTCCGGTCCTTCTCCAGCCGGTCGAGGTAGAGCATGCCGTCGAGGTGGTCGGTCTCGTGCTGGAGGCACTGCGCCAGCACATCCTCGCCCTCCACGGTGACCGGCTCGTTCCGCAGGTCGACGCCGCGCACCACCGCGCGCTTCGCGCGGCGGGTCGGGAACCACAGCTCCGGCACGGACAGGCAGCCCTCGTTGATCTCGTGCGTCTCCTCGGACAGCTCGACGATCTCCGGGTTGATCACGTACCCGAGCAGGTTGTCCACCTCGTAGCTGAACACCCGCAGGCTCACCCCGATCTGCGGCGCGGCCAGCCCCGCGCGCCCGTCCGGCCGCACGCTGTCCAGCAGGTCGGTCACCAGCTGCTCGAGCGTCTTGTCGAACTTGGTCACGGGATCGCAGACCGTCTTGAGCACCGGGTCGCCGAAGTACCGCAGCTCCCGCAACGCCATCGGGGTTGTCCTCTCACTCGTTCGGGTCACGAAAAGTAAATCGTGCTCGCCTGGAGTGAGCCAACGGAGGGTGGCGTGATCTCAGGCTCGTAGCCGCAGCCCCTTCGGGGTGGCGCGGAACCCGGCGTCCCGGAGGACGTCGGCCAGCGCGGACGTCAGGGCCTGCTCGCCGTCCGCCCGCTGGACCGCCAGCTGCCCCAGCCAGCCCTCGCGGACGGCGCGGGACAGGGCGTGCGCGGCCGCCTTCAGCGTCGGCTCGTCCTCGGTGAACGACAGCAGCGACCGGCCGCCCCGTTCGACGTACAGCGCGGGCACGCCGTTGACCAGCACCACCAGCGCGCCTGCCTTGCGCGCCGGGCGGTGCTTGGTGTCGCCCAGCGCCGCCGGCCACGACAGCGCCGCGCCGTACGGCTGGGCCGGGTCCGTCGCCGCCAGCACGACGGCGTCGGCCATCGCGTCCGGCCGCCGCGTGCCGCTCGGATCGGACATCGCTCGCAGCCGGTCGACCGCGCCGCGCGCGGCGAACTGCGCCGCGCCCAGGCCCTCCACGACGTAGCCGCGGATCACCTGGCCCGAGTCCTCCATCGCCCGCAGCACCTTGTAGATCCCGGAGAACCCACCGGTGACCCGCTCGGTCTCCAGCGCGCCCCGCGTCAGCACCCCGTGCCGCTCCAGGAACGCTTCCGTCCGCGCGTGCGTGCGCCGCGTCGGGTCGGATTCGCGGACCGGCGTGAGCGCCCACCGGCCGGCCACCGTCGGCGGCCCGGTGCGCGACGGCATCGCCGGCCGCCCCGCGCGCATCCGCCCGTACCGGCTGCGTGGCGTCGCCTGGCGGGGTTTGTGCGCCGCGCCTTTGCCCGACACCAGGGCCCGCAGCGGGGCCAGCGTGTCGCCGGTGACCGTGCCCGCCCACACCAGGTCCCACAGCGCGCCCACCACGTCGGCGTCGTTGGGCGCGCTGTCCAGCAGCGGCGTCACCCGGTCGACGAGCTGGCGGAAGAACAACGCGCCGCCGTCGAGCGCGGCGAGGATCGCCTCGTGCAGCGGGCTGGTGGGCGGCTCCTCGTCGGCCTCGGGCAGCAGCAGGTCGGCCACGTCGGCGGGCGCCAGCGACACCCATCCGTCGCCGCCGGCCAGCGCCCCGGCGCCGCACCACACGACCTCGCCCGCGGTCATCAGCTCGTCCATCAGGGCCGGGTAGTACCCGGGCAGGCGGCTCGGCAGGATCAGCGACTCCAGCGCGCTCGCCGGCAGCGGCGCCCCCGCCAGCTGCTCGACCACCGACAGCACGTCGTCGACGCTCGGCGCGGCCCGCATCCGCGCCCCGATGCCGTGCCAGGACGGCAGGAACCGGCCCAGCGCCGCGGGCTCCACGGGCTCGACCTCGGCCCGCAGCCGGGCCAGCGACGCCCGCCGCAACCGCCGCAGCACCGCCGCGTCGCAGTACTCGGTGCCCGCGCCGTGGGTTTCCGGATGCCCCACCGGACGCAGCTCGCCGCGCACCAGGCGGCCTTCGGCGGTGAGCCGGTCGAGCACACCTGTCACCACCGCGGGCCCGAGGCCGAATCGCTCCGCCGCCTGGTGCGCCGAGAACGGCCCGCGGGACCGCGCGTACCGAGCCAGCAGATCGCCGAGTGGATCAGCGACCGGCTCGGTGAACGCCTCCGGCACCCCGATCGGCAGCGCCACCCCCAGCGCGTCCCGCACCCGGCCCGCGTCCTCGATGGACAAGTTGCGGTCCGTGCCCGCGATGCGCACCCGGATCACCCGTCGCTGCGCGACCAGCTCGTCCAGCCACTCCCGCCGGACGCCGCGCGCCGCGGCCTCCTCATCGGACAGATCGCCGAGGAACCGCAACAGGTCCGCGGTCTCCTCCGCGTTGCGCGCGTGCCGGTCCGGCTCCAGCCGCTGCAACGACCGCTCGACCTCGTCGACCACCTCGGCGTCGAGCAGCTCCCGGATTGCCTCGGTGCCCAGCAGTTCGGCCAGCAGCGTCGAGTCCAGCGACAGCGCGGCCGCCCGCCGCTCGGCCAGCGGCGCGTCCGTCTCGTACAGGAACATCCCGACGTAGCCGAACATCAGGCTGCGCGCGAACGGCGACGGCGACGGCGTCTCAACCTCGGCGACCTTCACGCGCCGCGCCCGCACGTCCGCCATCAGCTCACGCAGGCCGCCCACGTCGTAGACGTCCTGCAGGCATTCGCGCATCGCCTCCAGCACGACTGGGAACCGCTCGTACTTCGCGGCCACCGAGAGCAGTTGCGAAGCCCGCTGGCGCTGCTGCCACAACGGGGTGCGCCGCCGCGGATCCCGGCGGGGCAGCAGCAACGACCGCGCCGCGCACTCCCGGAACCGTGCGGCGAACAGGGCCGAACTGCCGACCTCGGCGACGATGACCTGCTCGACCTCCTCCGGGTCGACCAGCACGTCGTCGGTGCCGATCGTGACCTCGGCGCCGTCGCTGTCCAGCGCTTCCGGCAGGCGCAGCACGATGCCGTCGTCGGAGTGCATCACCTGGGCGTCCACCCCGCGCTGCTCCCGCAGCCGCGCCGCGATCGCCAGCGCCCACGGCGCGTTGACCTGTGCGCCGAACGGCGAGTGCAGCACCACCCGCCAGTCGCCCAGCTCGTCGCGGAAGCGTTCGAGCAGGATCGTGCGGTCGTTGGGCACGTGCCGCGTCGCCGCCTTTTGCTCGGTCAGGTAGGTCAGCAGGTTGTCGCACGCCAGCTCGTCCAGGCCCGCCTGCCGCGCCCGCTCACGCGCCTTCTCGTCGTCCGAACTGGACAGTTCGCGGACGAACGCGCCCAGCGCCCTGCCGAGTTCGAGCGGCCGCCCCGGCGCGTCGCCCTTCCAGAACGGCATCCGCGCCGGCTCACCCGGCGCGGGCACCACGATGACCCGGTCGTGCGTGATGTCGGTGATCCGCCAGGACGAGGTGCCCAGCAGGATCGTGTCGCCCACCCGCGACTCGTAGACCATCTCCTCGTCGAGCTCGCCGACCCGCGAGCCGGGGCTGCCGTCGCTGCCCGGCGTCATCACGGTGAACAGCCCGCGGTCGGGGATCGTGCCGCCGGAGGTGACCGCGAGCCGCTGCGATCCGGGCCGCCCGCGCAGCTCACCCGACACCCTGTCCCAGGTGATGCGCGGGCGCAGCTCGCCGAACTCCTCGCTCGGGTAGCGCCCGGCCAGCATGTCCAGCACCGCCAGCAGCGCGTCGTCCGGCAGCGCGGTGAACGGCGCGGCCCGCCGCACCGTCGCCGCGAGGTCCTCGACCGACCACGGCTCCAGCGCCACCATCGACACGATGTGCTGCGCCAGCACGTCCAGCGGGTTGCGCGGGTAGCGCACCGCCTCGATCGCGCCGGCCGTCATCCGCTCCGACACCACCGCGCAGGACACCAGGTCGCCCCGGAACTTCGGGAACATCACGCCGGTGGACACCGCGCCGACGTGGTGCCCGGCGCGGCCGACGCGCTGCAGCCCGGACGCGACCGTCGGCGGCGCCTCGATCTGCACCACCAGGTCGACCGCGCCCATGTCGATGCCCAGCTCCAGCGACGACGTGGCGACCACGCACGGCAGCAGCCCGGACTTCAGCTCCTCCTCGACCCGGGTGCGCTGCTCACGCGACATCGAGCCGTGGTGGGCCTTCGCGACCGTCGCCGCCGCGCCCGTGGTGAGCCCGGACTCGCCGATCGCCTCGGCGGGGAACCGCTGGTCGGCAGCCAGCTCCGTCTGCTCGGCGGCCAGCTCGTTGAGCCGCGCCGTCATCCGCTCGGCCAGCCGCCGCGAGTTCGCGAACACGATGGTCGACCGGTGCTGCCGGATCAGCTCCAGGACCCGCTGCTCCACCGACGGCCAGATCGACGGCCTGCGCACCGCGGCCGGCTCGTCCGGCGGGCCGTCGTCCGGCAGCATCGCGTCCAGCCGCTCCAGCGGGCTCGGCGCGGGCGCGTCCAGGTTCGCCATGTCCTCGACCGGGACCTCGACCCGCACCTCGATGGTCTTCGCCGTCTTCGGCTGCACCACCCGCACCGGGCGGCCGCCGGTGAGGAACGAGCCGACCTCGTCGATCGGGCGCACGGTCGCGGACAGGCCGATGCGCTGCGCCGGCTTCGGCAGCAGCGCGTCCAGCCGCTCCAGCGACAGCGCCAGGTGCGCGCCGCGCTTGCCGCCTGCCACCGCGTGCACCTCGTCCAGGATCACCGTCTCGACGCCGCGCAACGACTCACGGGCCGACGAGGTGAGGATCAGGAACAGCGACTCCGGTGTGGTGACCAGGATGTCCGGCGGGGTCTTGAGGAACGTGCGGCGCTCGGCGGCGGACGTGTCGCCGGTGCGCATGCCCACCGTGATCTCCGGCGGCGTCTGCCCGAGCCGGTGACTGGCCTGCCGGATGCCCGCCAGCGGCGCCCGCAGGTTGCGCTGTACGTCGACCGCCAGTGCCTTCAGCGGCGAGACGTAGAGCACCCGGCAGCGGCGCTGTGCGTCCGCGGCCGGTGGCCCGGCGGCCAGCCGGTCCAGCGCCCACAGGAACGCCGCCAGCGTCTTGCCCGAGCCGGTCGGAGCCACGACCAGCGCGTGCTCACCCGCCTGCGCGGCGCGCCACGCCCCCGCCTGCGCCTCGGTGGGCGCGGCGAAGGCACCCGCGAACCAGGCGCGGGTGGCGGGCGAGAACAGGTCGAGCACGTCGGTCACGCATCCATGATGACCGGGGGGTACGACAATTTCTCGCGGGTGCCGCACGCGCGGTCCCGGGCAGCGTGGCAGCATCACGTCCTGGCCTGGGTGGATCGTGAGGGGAAGAGCTGTGCGCATCCTGTCGGTGGATCTCGGTACGTCCAACACCGTGGCGGTGCTGTCCGCGCACGGGCGGCCACCGCGCGTGGTCGAGGTGGACGGCTCGGCCACCATGCCCTCGGCGGTGTTCGCCGAGGAGGGCGGCGCCCTCGTGGTCGGCCGCGACGCCGAGCGCCGGGCGCGCCTCGACCCGACCCGCTTCGAGCCCAACCCCAAGCGCCGCGTCGACGAGCAGACGCTGCTGCTCGGCCAGGACGTCGTGCCGGTCAACGAGGCGCTGGCCGCGGTGCTGCGCCGCGTGCTCGACGAGACCACCCGCCAGCTCGGCGGCGACCTCCCCGACGAGGTCCGCCTCACCCACCCGGCGCAGTGGGGCCCGACCCGGCGCAACGTGCTGCTGTCCGCGGCGCGGCTGGCCGGCCTGACCGGCCCGCTGCTGCTCGTGCCCGAGCCGGTCGCCGCGGCCGCGCACTTCGCGTCCTTCCCCGGCCGCGCGCCCGCGCCCGGCCAGGCGCTCGCGGTGTACGACCTGGGCGCGGGCACCTTCGACGTCGCGGTCGTCGGCGCCACCCAGAACGGTTTCACCGTGCTGGCCGAGGACGGCCTGCCCGACCTCGGCGGGCTCGACGTCGACCAGGCGCTGATGGTGCACGTCGGCCGCGAGGTCTCGCACTCGGACCCGCAGCGCTGGCAGCGGCTGCTGCGCCCGGAGTCGACCGCCGACCGGCGCACCCGTCGCGCGCTGCAGGAGGACGTCAAGGCCGCCAAGGAGGCGCTGTCCCGGCTGCCGCAGACCGAGGTGCCGATGCCCGAGCCGTTCAACGACGTCCTGGTGACGCGCGGCGAGCTGGAGGCGCTGGTGCGCCCGGCGCTGCTGCGCAGCGTCGAGCTGCTGGGCCGCACGGTCGCCGCCGCCGGGCTGTCCCCGGACCGGCTGGCCGGCATCTACCTCGTCGGCGGGTCGAGCAGGCTGCCGCTGGTCGGGTCGATGATCGCGGAGAAGCTCGGCATCGTGCCCACCAGCCTGGACCAGCCGGAGACCGCGGTCGCGCTGGGCGCGCACCACGTGGCCCGCGACGGCATCAGCATGCGCACCCAGAACGTCGAAGGGCAGGTCGCCGCAACCGGGACGCCTCCGGGTTTCCCGCCGCCCCCGGTCGCTACCGTGCCGGGCACCCCGCCGGGCGGCTACCCGGGCGCGTCGCCGTACCCGCAGGCCGGGTACCGGCCCGCGCCGTCGAACTTCCCGAGCCTGCCGCCGGCCGCGCCGCCGAAGAAAGACCGGAAGAAGCTGGTCACCGGCGTCGCCGCGGTCGTCGTGGTGCTGCTGGCCGCGGTCGCCACCTACCTGTTCTGGCCGTCGTCCAGCTCGTCGGCGACGACGTTCAGCGCGGCCGAGTGCCAGCAGCCCGGCGCCACCGACCCATCAGGCTTCACCGGCTGCCTGCGCCAGCTTGCCGGCACGATCGCCGACGGCCAGTGCGCGCCGGGCGCCGGCACCGGGGACATCGCCCCGCCGGAGGACGAGAACATCGGCGTGCTGACCACCTGCTCGGCGCCCGCGCTGGCCGGGGCGCAGGTCACCTACCTGCACGGGGTGTCGGCGGCGAAGGTGAAGGAGTACACCGACCGGCTGCTCGGCGCGGTCGGCGGCAACCAGGTGCGGGCCGCGTGGAAGGGCAACGGCCTGGACGGCAGCTACTCGTCGGCGTCCGCGCGGAGTTCGGCGGTGCTGGTGTTCACGGTCGCCGACCGGCCGCTGGCCGGGATCGTCTACCAGAAGGCGGGCACCGGGCAGGCGCCGCTGTCGGCCGGCGACCTGGCCACCTACTTCGAGCAGCACGTGCAGCCCGGGGAGTAGCTACTTCCGGTTGCGCATGTTCCACAGCGCCCGCAGCGCCACGACGATGGCGGCGACCAGGACGGCCGCCGAGGCCACGGCCATCGCGGTGGGGCCCCAGGACGGCATCTCCTGCGCGGAGGTCATGCGGACACGGTACCCGGCGCGCCGGTCGCTACCCTGGGTTCGATGCGCATCACCGTGTTCCGCCAGCTGATGGCCGACGAGTTCGGGCCCGGCCGGGCGGAGATCCTGGCGAAGGACCACGTCTTCAGCGGCCTCGGCGGCCGCACCGTCGAGCAGGCGCTGGCCGAGGGGACCCCGGCGAAGGAGATCTGGCGGGCGGTGTGCGCGGAGTTCGACGTGCCGCCGGAGCGCCGGTGACCGTTTCCCGGAAAATCCGCGCCCTCGGGTGTGTCGCTCTTGCCTCGAACACGTGTTCGGCTATTGTGTTGTCCACATCGGGGTCAACGATCCACAGCCTCGTCTCGGCGCCCGGAATTGTCGGACCCCGCCCGTAGTCTCGGGCCACAGCGAAAACAAACTCGAACACCAGCCCCACAGGCTCTGACGACGAGGTGGATTTCCATGCCAGCAGCACCCGACAAGGACAAGGCGCTCGAGCTCGCCCTGGCCCAGATCGACAAGCAGTACGGCAAGGGCTCCGTCATGCGGCTGGGCGAGGAGACCCGCCCGCCCATCGGCGTGATTCCGACCGGCGCCATCGCACTCGACATCGCACTCGGCATCGGCGGCCTGCCGCGCGGCCGCGTCATCGAGATCTACGGCCCGGAGTCCTCCGGTAAGACGACGGTCGCCCTGCACGCGGTCGCCAACGCCCAGAAGGCGGGCGGGATCGCCGCGTTCATCGACGCCGAGCACGCGCTCGACCCGGAGTACGCCAAGGCGCTCGGGGTGGACACCGACGCGCTGCTGGTGTCCCAGCCGGACACCGGTGAGCAGGCGCTGGAGATCGCGGACATGCTGATCCGCTCCGGCGCGCTGGACATCCTGGTCATCGACTCGGTGGCCGCGCTCGTGCCGCGCGCCGAGATCGAGGGCGAGATGGGTGACTCGCACGTCGGTCTGCAGGCCCGGCTGATGAGCCAGGCGCTGCGGAAGATCACCGGTGCGCTGTCCAACTCCGGCACCACCGCGATCTTCATCAACCAGCTGCGCGAGAAGGTCGGCGTCATGTTCGGCTCGCCGGAGACCACCACCGGTGGCAAGGCGCTGAAGTTCTACGCGTCCGTCCGGCTCGACGTGCGCCGCATCGAGACGCTCAAGGACAGCGGCGAGGCGGTCGGCAACCGCACCCGGGTGAAGGTCGTGAAGAACAAGGTCGCGCCGCCGTTCAAGCAGGCCGAGTTCGACATCCTGTACGGCGTCGGCGTGTCTCGCGAGGGCTCGCTGATCGACATGGGTGTCGACCAGGGCATCCTGCGCAAGTCCGGCGCCTGGTACACGTACGAGGGCGACCAGCTCGGCCAGGGCAAGGAGAACGCGCGGAAGTTCCTGCGCGACAACCCGGACATCGCCAACGAGATCGAGAAGCGCATCAAGGAGAAGCTCGGCATCGGGCCGCAGGTCGACGCCGAGGCGGCCGAGCCCGCCCCGGTCGACTTCTGATCGATGCCCAGGTTCGACCCGAAGGAGCTGTCCCGGGACGAGGCGTGGAAGAAGGCCAAGGAGGTCTGTTTCGACCTCCTGGCCATCCGCGCCCGCACCAAGGACGAGCTGCGGCAGGCGTTGCGGCGCAAGGGTTTCGACGACGAGATCCGCGAGCAGCTGCTCGGCAAGCTGGACGACGCCGGCCTGATCGACGACGCCGCGTTCGCCGAGCAGTGGGTGCGGTCGCGCCACGCCTACCAGGGCCTGGCGCGCACCGCGCTGGTCGCCGAGCTGAAGCGCAAGGGCGTCGACGCGGAGGTGGCCGCACAGGCGGCGGGCGAGATCGACCGCGAGTCGGAGGAGCAGCGGGCGCGCGAGCTGGTGCGCAAGCGGCTCCGCACGATGACGACGCTGGACGAGCAGACCGCGACCCGCCGGCTGCTCGGCACGCTCGCCCGCAAGGGCTACCCGCAGGGCCTGGCGTACACCGTGGTGCGCGACGAGCTCCGCAACGCAGGCGCGGACGCAACCCCCCTGGACGACGCGACGCTGGACTGAGCCCGGCGCCCTTTTCTGGACCCACGACTGAGCCCACCGCAGATCTCTGTGGTGGGCTTCGTCGTGGGGCAGCTTTGTCGTGGGTTCGCTCTGCGTGGGTCGCGTCGGCTAGCTGCCGTGGCGTGAAACACGGCAGCCTTGCAGGGAATCGCCGCTGCCGCGGGCTCATCCGGAGACACCCCTCCCGCACCCGCCAAGCCCACCCCACAGGAGTGCGGCTAGGGCGTGTCTGACAATGCCTTGGTCCAGGTGACTACGGCATGCAGGACGATCGCTGATCGGTAGGCGATGGCGAGCTTGTCGTAGCGAGTGGCCAGGCCACGCCAGTGTTTGAGCAGGTTGAAGTGGCGTTCGACGGGGTTGCGGCCGTGGTGGTCGACCGTGTGGAAGGCGGGTGGTCGCCCGCCGCGGGAACCGCGGCGTTTGCGGTGTCCGGCCTGGTCGGCGGGTTCGGGGATCGATCGACGCCCACCGAGCATCCGAGAGCAACTGAAACCGCGAAACGGCCAGCACCATTCCAGCCACCAACCCGAACATTTGTCAGTCAGGCCCTAGGCGGGCATAGGGGCGGCTGGAGTCACGATCGCTCCGGCCTCGCCCTCTGCACAATCCGGCGCACCCAGCGACCGGCGTCCCACGGTCCGCCGCATCGCCCAACAGTTCTCCGCGAGAATGACTTTCGTGCGGTCGCTGTGGACAACTCGCACCACGAAATGCGTCTCTGGCAGCCGCACGAAATGGCGACTTCGCGCACTCACCGCTGGGTTCTCTCACCCGCCCGCGACTCGGATCAGCGCCTGGCTCATCAGCTCGAGCGCTTCGCGCAGGCGCTCGACCGGTTCGTGGGCGAAGCCGAGCCGGAAGACGGCCGGGTCGTCGCCGAACCAGTCGCCGGGGGAGACGGCCACCCCGGCCGCCATCAGGCGGTTGTAGAACTCCGGCGCACCGGATTCCACGCGCAGGCAACAGAAAGCTCCCGCGTCGGGGCGGAGCCAGGTCACCCGGCCGTCCTGACGCGGCACCCAGGCGGCCACTTCGGCGAGCCCGGCGCGCATCCGTGCCCGCTTTCCGGCCAGCACGTCGTCCGCGCGCCGCAACAGTTCCAGCGCCAGGAACTCGTCCAGCGTGCCGCACGACACCGCGCTCGTGAACTTCGCCCGGCGCAGCTCCTCGTACCACTCGGGGTCCCGTGCGGTCAGCCAGCCGATCCGCAACCCGGGCGCCCCGTGCGCCTTCGAGAACGACCCGCACGTCAGCACCCGCGGCGACACCGCGGCGAACGACTCGATCTCCGAATACGCCGCCTCCCGGTAGGTCTCGTCGACCAGCACCATCGCCTCCGGGCACACCTCGGCCGTCGCCGACAACACCGCGTCGATCTCGTCCCGGGTGAACGCCACCCCGGCCGGGTTCTGCGGCGTCGCCAGCATCACCAGCCGCGTCCGCGGGGTCAGCGCCGCCCGTAGCGCCGCCACGTCCAGGCGGTACCCGGTCTCGAACCGCAACCGCACCGTCCGCACCCGCTCCGCGAGCCCACGCGCCAGCCCGAGCATCGGCGGGTACCCGGGCTGCACCACCACGACCTCCCCGTCGGCGACCAGCCCGACGAGGAACAACGCGGCTCCGGCGCCCGCCGTGACCAGCACCTCGTCCGCGGCCACCCCGAGCCGCGCGCCCAGCAGCGCCCGCAGCTCCTCGTCACCGGCGGACGTGCCGTACCCGAGCGGGAACTTCGCCAGGCGGCCGACATCGACCAGCTCGGCGACCGTCAGATCACCGCAGGTGCTCTCGGCCAGGTCGTACCGGGGACTCTCGTCCAGCAGACTCGTCATCGCGCTCGGCGGGAAACGTCGCATGCCGATCACCCTCGCCGGTCCCGGCCCCGCCCGACAGAGCCAATCCCGCGTGATTGGCTCCCGGATAGTCGTCCCACGCCTTCCGCAACCGCCGCACCGCCTCGGACAACGCCGCCGACGGCAGCGTGAACGGCACCCGGATGTGCTCGCCACTGGACTCGTGCGCGGCCAGCGACGTGCCCTCCAGCAACGCGACGCCGTACCGCAACGCGAACTGCGCGAACCGCCGCGAATCGGCCCCCGGCAACCGGATCCACAGCGTCTGGCCGCCCGGCGGCGTCCGGAACTCCCACGACGGCAACGCCGCGCGCAGGTCCCGCACCACCTGGTCCCGCCGCTCCCGCAGTTCGTCCTGCCGCTCCGTCCGCACCCGGCCGAGCCGCGCGAACAACGCGACCCCGATCGCCTGCGCGACGACGTCCGTCCCGAGGTCGGCGACCGCCTTGAGCCGCGCCAGATCGGCCGCGGTCCGCGCATCGGCCCGGACCCAGCCGATCCGCACCCCGCCCCAGATCAGCTTGCTCAGCGACCCCACGCTGATCACCCCGCTGCCGTGCCGGGCGAGCGGCGCGGGCCGTGGACCGTCAAGCGTGAGGTCGGCGAGCACGTGGTCGTCGACCAGCGGCACCTGGTGGGACTCGCACAGCGCCACCACCTGCCGCGCCGCGTGCGGCGGCAGCACCGAGCCGGTCGGGTTCTGGAACGCCGGCACCAGGTACACCAGCTTCGCCCCGCCGACGACCTCCGCCAGGTGCGGCACCGACACGCCGTCCGCTGTCAGCGGCACCCCGAGGATCCTTGCCCCGCCGCCGCGGAACGCGTCCAGCGCGCCCGGATACGTCAGCTCCTCGACGGCCACCGCGTCGCCGGGCCGCAGGAACAGCTGCGCCAGCAACGAAATCGCCTGCTGGGCGCCCGAGGTGACGACGATCTGCGCGGGCTCGGTGGGCACCCCCAGCGCGGCGTAGTAGTCCGCGATCGCCTGCCGCAACGCCGGGATGCCGGACGGGTGGTAGCCGATGCCGAAGTCGCCCACCGCGGCCTCGGCGACGACCTCGGCGAGGTACGCGGGCTGCGGCGGCGCGGCGCAGGTGAGGTCGATCAGGTCCGGCACCGGGTCGAGCAGGTGCAGGAACATCGGGTTGAACTCCGCGACCACCCCACGTCCCGGCCGCGGTGGCCGTCGCACGAAGGTGCCGCTGCCGCGGCGGCGCTCGACCAGCCCACGGTCACGCAGCACGTCGTAGGCGGCGACCGCGGTGTTGCGGCTGACCGCCAGCTCCGCGGCCAGCGCACGCTCGGTCGGCAGACGCCCGTCGGCCGGGATCTCACCCCGCTCGACCAGCCCCTCCAAGCGCGCGGCCAGCTTCAGGTAGAGCGGCTCGCTGCCACTGGACCACCGGCCGAGCAGCTCCGCGAGCCGACCAGCGTGCATCCCGTCCTCCTCAGTCGACGGCGACCACCGCGCCGTGCGGCCCGAGCTTCGTCGTCGGCAGCACCGGGCCCCGCGGTTCACGCACCCACCACGCCCCAGTCTCCCTGCGCTCACGTGGGGTCGTGAAGCGGTACCGGTAGAGCCGCGCCCGCAGGTAGGCAGGCCGCCTGCCGTCGAACGGGTCGCGCCGCAACAGCTTCAGCGTGCCCGGATCCGCCGCCAGCAGCTTCTCCGCCAAACCGGGCAGCCACGATTCGGCGTACCGGGTGGACAGCGCGGCGAACCACATCAGCCAGTCCAGCCGCAGGTGGTAGGGCGCGAACTGCGCTGGGCGCCGCCGCGGGTCGCCGGGCTTGCCCTTGAACTCGTACTCGCGCCACACCGTGTTCTCGTCGGGCGCGGGATCGTCGGTCGCCTCGATGACGATCTCGTGCCGCACCTTGGTGACGCTGCCGAACGCGCCGTAGGTGTTGACCAGGTGCAGCCGGTCGAAGCTGGTGTTCATCACCTGCTCGCGCGACACGAGGTTGCGCGCCGGACGGTAGCTGAGCCCAACGACCAGCACGGTCAGCCCGAACACGAGAACGTGCTGCCACACCGGCGGTTCGGCCAGTTCCGGCACCGGCGCCGGAATGATGTCCACAACGGACACCGCGATGGCGATGGTGAGAAAGTTCAGCCAGGAGAAGTTCCCGCTGGCGACCAGCCACAGCTGGGTGAGGATCATCAGCAGCGCGGCCGCGCTCGCGGCGGGTTGCGGCGCGAAGAGCGCGAACGGCACCACGAGCTGGGTGAAGTGGCTGGCCGCGGCTTCGACCTTGTGCAGCGGCTTGGGCAGGTGGTGGAAGTGCCAGCTCAGCGGTCCGGGCATCGGCTGGGTTTCGTGGTGGTGGTAGAGGCAGGTCAGGTCGCGCCAGCACGCGTCGCCGCGCATCTTGATCAGCCCGGCGCCGAATTCGAGCCGGAACAGCACCCAGCGCAGCAGCCACAGCACGAGCACGGGCGGCGCGGTGTCGGCCGGGCCGAGGAAGATCGCCAGGAACCCGACCTCGAGCAGCAGCGACTCCCAGCCGAACGAGTACCAGATCTGGCCGACGTTGACGATCGACTGGTACAGCAGCCACGGCACCAGCCACGCCAGCATGGTCGCCCACACGGGGGTGTGGTCGAACAGGCCGAGGACGAGCGCGGCCGAGATGACGACGCCGATCCAGGCGACGCCCGCGAACAGCCGGTCCGAGTAGCGCCAGTGGAACAGGCTGGGGGCGCGGCGGAACGGCACGCGGCGGGTGAACCGGGGGATGGGCAGCAGGCCGCGCTCGCCGATCAGCGGCCGGAACTGCAAGGCCGCGCCCAGGAACGCGACGAGGTAGATCGCGGCGAGCGCCCGCTGGAACAGCAGCCGGGGCGCCCAGTAACCCGGGTCGGCGAGCCACTCCCATCCCACGGCGATCTCCTTCGCCAGACGAGGTGCCGTGAGGCTAGTACCCGGGCGAGGCGATCCTCAATCAGGAGGCTGGGCGCTGGTGCATCTTCGGGACCACCGATGCCACCGGCGGCCTGTTCATCAGCAGCGAAGTGTGCCGCGAGGGCGCGGTAACGCCGCTGAATTCGCAACCGCCGTCCGCGGACTTCACGGGCGGCGGTTGCGAAACCGTTCAGCGCAGCGCCGCGGCCTCGCGCGCCAGCTGCTCGATCCGCCCGAAATCGCCCGCCGCGACGGCGTCCTTCGGGGTCAGCCAGGTGCCGCCGACACAGCCCACTGTGGACAGTGCGAAGTAGGACGGCGCGTTCTGCACTGTGACACCACCCGTGGGGCAGAACCGCAGCTGCGGCAACGGCCCACCGAGCGCCTTCAGGTACGCCACCCCGCCGCTGGCCTCCGCCGGGAAGAACTTCAGCGCCGTGATGCCGTGTTCAGCGACGCGCATCGCCTCCGAGACCGTGCTCACGCCGGGCAGGAACGGCAACCCCGTCCCGGACACGGCCTCCAGCAGCCGGTCCGTGCAGCCTGGCGTCACCAGGAACGCCGAACCCGCGTCCGCCGCCTGGCGAGCCTGCTCCGGCGTCACCACGGTGCCCGCGCCGACCACGATCTCCGGCACCTCGGCCGCCACCCGCTCGATCGCGGCCAGCCCGGCCGGTGTGCGCAGCGTCAGCTCGATCGCGCGGATCCCGCCCGCGACCAGCGCCTTCGCCAGCGGCACCGCGTCCGCGGCGTCGTCCACCACGACCACCGGCAGCACCGGCGACAGCTCGAGCACGTCATGCCCTGTCTTCACGTCTCTCCTCACACTCGCGCTGGGGCGCCGAAGTGCCCCGGGGTCATCGGCCCGAACACGCCGGCGCCCTGATCGGCCGGCCCGACCGCGCGGCGCAGCGCGGTGAACAACTCCCGGCCGGTGCCGACCCAGGATGCCTCGTCCGGCGGCGCGTCCCGCAACGGCCGGGCCGCCAGTGTGACCTCGTCGACCAGCACGTCCAGCCGCCCGGCGACCGCGTCGACCACCACCTCGTCACCATCGGCGACCCGCGCCAGCGGACCACCCGCCGCGGCCTCGGGGGTCACCTGGATCGCGGCCGGGATCTTGCCCGACGCGCCGGACATCCGGCCGTCCGTGACCAGTGCGACCCGGTGCCCGCGGTCCATCAGCACGCCCAGCGCGGGCGTCAGGCCGTGCAGCTCCGGCATGCCGTTCGCCTGCGGCCCCTGGTTGCGGATGACCACGACCACGTCCCGGTCCAGCTCACCGGCGCGGAACGCCTCGGTGAAGCCCTCCTGCGAGGTGAAGACCCGCGCGGGCGCCCGCACCACACGGTGCTCCGGCGCGACCGCCGACACCTTCATCACCGCGCGCCCGAGGCTGCCGGACAGCATCCGCAGCCCGCCGTCGGCCGCGAACGGGTTGTCCACCGGTCGCAGCACGTCCTCGTCCAGGCTGCGCGCCGGCACCTCGCGCCAGGTCAGCGAGCCGCCGTCCAGCACCGGCTCCGACCGGTACCGCGACAGCCCGTCCCCGGCCACCGTGCGGACGTCCTCGTGCAGCAGCCCGGCGTCGAGCAGCGAGCCGACCAGGACCTGCACCCCGCCCGCGGCGTGGAAGTGGTTGATGTCCGCGCTGCCGTTCGGGTAGACGCTGGCCAGCAGCGGCACCACCGACGACAGGTCGGCGAAGTCGTCCCAGGTCAGCTCGATCCCGGCCGCCGCGGCGATCGCGACCAGGTGCATCGTGTGGTTGGTCGACCCGCCGGTGGCCAGCAGCGACACCACGCCGTTGACCACCGAGCGTTCGCTGATCACCTCGGCCAGCGGCGTGTACTCGGCGTCCCGCGACAACGCGACCACCCGCCGCGCCGCCTCTTCGGTCAGCGCGCGGCGCAGCGGCGTGCCCGGGTGCACGAAGCTCGCGCCGGGCAGGTGCAGGCCCATGACCTCGACGACCAGCTGGTTGGAGTTCGCGGTGCCGTAGAACGTGCAGGTGCCCGCCGAGTGGTAGGACGCGGACTCGGCCGCCAGCAGCTCCTCCCGGGTCGCGCGGCCCTCGGCGTAGAGCTGCCGCACGCGGGCCTTCTCCTTGTTCGGCAGTCCCGACGTCATCGGCCCGGCAGGCACCAGGATCGACGGCAGGTGCCCGAAGGCCAGCGCGCCGATCAGCAGGCCGGGCACGATCTTGTCGCACACGCCGAGCAGCAGCGCGCCGTCGAACATCTCGTGCGACAGGGCGATCCCGGTGGCCATCGCGATGACCTCGCGGCTGAACAGGGACAGCTCCATCCCGGCGCGGCCCTGGGTGATGCCGTCGCACATGGCGGGCACGCCGCCGGCGAACTGGGCGACCCCGCCGGCCTCGCGCGCGGCGTCCTTGATCCACGCCGGGAACTCGTCCAGCGGCTGGTGCGCGGAGAGCAGGTCGTTGTAGGCGGACACGATCGCGATGCCGGGCTTGCGCAGCCCGCGCAGGGCGATGCGGTCTTCGCCGCCGCACGCGGCGAAGCCGTGGGCGAGGTTGCTGCACGCGAGGCCGGCCCTGGCGGGCCCCTCGGCGCGGGCGGCGGCCATGCGCGCCAGGTAGGCGCTGCGGGTGGCGGCACTGCGCGCGGCGATGCGCTCGGTGACTTCCTCGACGACGGGGTGGACGGGTGTTCGGGCTTTTCGCACGGGAGAACCACCTGGAACTCGTCGGCTGGTCCGGCTGACGACTTCGCTGGCGTCGCACGGTCGTGACAGTGGACACAGTAGCGGCCGGATCGGCCGGATCAAAATCGATTAAGAAGATCGTTTCAGGTGACCCCGATCACAACATCAACCTAGGGTGTGCTACTTGTCACATTGCACGCCGAGCGGCAGAGTCGGTACCAGCCCCGGCTCGCCGCCGAACTGACCGGAGGTAGTCATGACCACCACCGAACTCGCCGAACTCCGCCGCACGATAGGGCAGCTCAAGCAGTGCGTCGGCGCCCTGCGATCACGCTACGGTGACGCCTCCGCGGTCCGCCGCCTCGCCAACGACGTCGACCGCCTGGACATCGACGCGAGCGACCTGGAGCAGCCCAGCGTCCCGGTCCAGCCCAAGCCGCTGGACCCCTCGGCCGTCGTGAAGATCCCCGACGGCCCGTACGACCCGGCCCTGTGGCAGGGGGCCGACGACGAAGGGGTCGGCGGATACCACCGTGACCAGCGGTGAGCGCGCCCGCTACCAACGCCGCTAGCGGGCGCGCCCGGATCACCGCACGGACCCTGCGCACCGACCGGTGGTGGGTCCCGCCGCTGTTCACCACGCTCGGCCTGGCCACGTTCGTCATCTACGCGGGCATCCGCTCGTTCGTCCGCACCGCCTACTACGTGCCGGAGTACCACTACCTGACGCCGTTCTACTCGCCGTGCCTGAGCGACTCGTGCGTGCCCGGGTCGGCCCACTTCGGCACGCCGTTCGGGGAGCTGCCGGGCTGGATCCCGCTGGCGTTCCTGTCGCTGCCGTTCCTGCTCGGCTTCCGGCTGACCTGCTACTACTACCGCAAGGCCTACTACCGGTCGGTGTGGTTCTCGCCGCCCGCGTGCGCGGTCGCCGAACCACACGGCAAGTACACGGGGGAGACCCGGCTGCCGCTGATCCTGCAGAACGCCCACCGCTACTTCTTCTACGTGGCGGTGCTGATCTCGGTGATCAACACCTACGACGCGATCGTCGCGTTCCACGGAAAGACCGGCGGGTTCGGCTTCGGGCTGGGCAACCTGGTGCTGCTCGGCAACGTGGTCATGCTCTGGGCCTACACCCTGTCCTGCCACTCGTGCCGTCACGTGATCGGCGGGCGGCTGAAACACTTCTCCCGCCACCCGGTGCGGTACCGGCTCTGGACCCAGGTCACCAAGCTCAACAACCGGCACATGCTGCTGGCCTGGATCACCCTGGGGACGCTCGTCGTCACGGACCTCTACGTGATGCTCGTGGCGAGCGGCGCCATCCCCGATCTGCGTTTCGTGGACTGACAAGGACCTCAAGGACTAGGTGGCAGGCAATGGCGGAAGTCGAGCGGCACAGCTATGACGTGGTGGTGATCGGCGCGGGCGGCGCCGGTCTGCGAGCGGTGATCGAGGCGCGGCAGCGCGGGCTGTCGGTGGCGGTGGTGTGCAAGTCGCTGTTCGGCAAGGCGCACACGGTCATGGCCGAGGGCGGGTGCGCGGCCGCGATGGGCAACGCGAACGAGCGCGACAGCTGGCAGGTGCACTTCCGGGACACCATGCGCGGCGGCAAGTTCCTCAACAACTGGCGCATGGCGGAGCTGCACGCGAAGGAGGCGCCGGACCGGGTCTGGGAGCTGGAGACCTACGGCGCGTTGTTCGACCGCACCGCGGACGGGCGGATCAGCCAGCGCAACTTCGGCGGGCACACCTACCCGCGGCTGGCGCACGTCGGCGACCGCACCGGGCTGGAACTGATCCGCACCATGCAGCAGAAGATCGTCTCGCTCCAGCAGGAGGACCTGCGCGAGTTCGGCGACTACGAGGCGAAACTGAAGGTCTTCGCCGAGTGCACGATCACCGAACTGCTCAAGGACGGCGACCGCATCGCGGGCGCGTTCGGGTACTGGCGCGAGAGCGGCCGGTTCATCCTGTTCGAGACGCCGGCCGTGGTGCTCGCCACCGGCGGCATCGGGAAGTCGTTCAAGGTCACCTCGAACTCGTGGGAGTACACCGGCGACGGGCACGCGCTCGCGCTGCGCGCCGGGGCGGACCTGATCAACATGGAGTTCGTCCAGTTCCACCCGACGGGCATGGTGTGGCCGCCGAGCGTGAAGGGCATCCTGGTCACCGAGGGCGTGCGCGGTGACGGCGGCGTGCTGAAGAACTCCGAGGGCAAGCGGTTCATGTTCGACTACGTGCCGGACGTGTTCAAGGGCCAGTACGCCGACTCCGAGGAGGAGGCCGACCGCTGGTACACCGACCAGGAGAACAACCGCCGCACGCCGGACCTGCTGCCACGCGACGAGGTGGCGCGGGCGATCAACTCGGAGGTCAAGGCCGGCCGCGGTTCGCCGCACGGCGGGGTGTTCCTGGACATCGCCAGCCGCCTGACGCCGGAGGAGATCCGCAGGCGCCTGCCGTCGATGTACCACCAGTTCAAGGAACTGGCCGATGTGGACATCACGGCCGAGCCGATGGAGGTCGGCCCGACCTGCCACTACGTGATGGGCGGCATCGAGGTCGACCCGGACACCGCGGCGTCGAGCGTGCGCGGCCTGTTCGCCGCCGGGGAGTGCTCCGGCGGGATGCACGGGTCGAACCGGCTGGGCGGCAACTCGCTGTCGGACCTGCTGGTGTTCGGCCGCCGGGCCGGGCTGGGTGCGGCGTCCTATGTGGAGTCCCTGGAGACCCGCCCCGCCGTCGCGCAGTCCGATGTCGACAAGGCGGCCCGGACCGCGCTGGTGCCGTTCGACCCGCCGGCCGAAGGCGTCGAGGAGAACCCGTACACGCTGCACAACGAGCTGCAGCAGTCGATGAACGACCTGGTCGGGATCATCCGCAAGGCCGAGGAGATCGAGCAGGCGCTGGCCAAGCTCGACGAGATCAAGAAGCGGATCCGCAACGTCACCGTCGAGGGGCACCGGCAGTTCAACCCGGGCTGGCACCTGGCCGTCGACCTGCGCAACATGCTGCTGGTCAGCGAGTGCGTCGCGCGGGCCGCGCTGATGCGCACCGAAAGCCGCGGCGGCCACACGCGCGACGACTACCCGCGGATGGATTCCCACTGGCGCAACAAACTTCTGGTGTGCAGCGCGTCCGGGGACGATCCGCTGGCGCTGGAGGTCACGGTGACGCCGAAGGACCAGGAGCCGATGCGGCCCGAGCTGCTGGAGCTGTTCGAGCTCAGCGAGCTGGAGAAGTACTACACGGACGAAGAACTGACCGGTCATCCCGGGAGGCAGTCGTGAGCTACAAGGCTTCGTTCCGGGTCTGGCGCGGCGACGCGGACGGCGGCGGGCCGCAGGACTTCACCGTCGAGGTCAACGAGGGTGAGGTCGTCCTCGACATCATCCACCGGCTGCAGGCCACGCAGTGCTCGGACCTCGCGGTGCGGTGGAACTGCAAGGCGGGCAAGTGCGGGTCGTGCTCGGCGGAGATCAACGGCCGCCCGCGGCTGCTGTGCATGACGCGGATGTCGGTGTTCGCCGAGGACGAGGTCGTCACCGTGACGCCGATGCGGACGTTCCCGGTGATCCGCGACCTCGTCACCGACGTGTCGTACAACTACACGAAGGCGCGCGAGATCCCCGCGTTCACCCCGCCGGCCGGCCTGAAACCGGGCGACTACCGGATGAAGCAGGTCGACGTGGAGCGCTCGCAGGAGTTCCGCAAGTGCATCGAGTGCTTCCTGTGCCAGAACACCTGCCACGTGATCCGCGACCACGAGGAGAACAAGGAGAACTTCGCCGGGCCGCGGTTCCTGATGCGGATCGCCGAGCTGGAGATGCACCCGCTCGACGTGGCCGACCGCCGGCACGCGGCGCAGGACGAGCACGGGCTCGGGTACTGCAACATCACGAAGTGCTGCACGGAGGTCTGCCCGGAGAACATCCACATCACCGACAACGCGCTGATCCCGATGAAGGAGCGCGTGGTGGACCGCCGCTACGACCCGGTGGTCTGGCTGGGCAGCAAGATCTTCCGGCGGAAGGCGGACTGATCACCCCTCGTCCGCGAGCGCGGACAGCCAGGCGGCCAGCTCGCGCGGCGAGGTGGTGACCCCGCCCGCGCCCACCTCCCTGGCCTTCTCCAGGCGGGACGGCGTCACCTGCCCGCAGTAGAAGAACGCGGGCCCGGCGTAGTTCCCGTGCTCACGCAGGTGGCGCAGGTCGGTGAACCCGGCCTGCGGATCGCCGTCCCGGCTGACGTCGGAGATGATCACCGTCGGGTTCAGCCGGGTCAGCGTCGCCATGGCTTCGTCCCGGTTCGTCGCGGTCTCGACGCGGGCGCCTGCCGCGCGGAACAGGTCCGGGAGCGATCCGGTGTCCGCCGGGTTGTCGTCGATCCACAGCACCCGCATGCCGAGCAGCGACCCGGCCGGAGGCGCGCCGTAGGCCCGCGCGCCGGTGTGCAGGGGACGGCGCAGCCACCGGCCGTCGCGCGGCAGGCTGCGCACCAGTTCGACGAACTCCTTGTCCTTGGCCAGTTCCGGGAAGCCGACGGGCAGTTCCTGGGTGACGGTGTCCAGGTCGGCGGCGGTGCCCGCCGGCGTGACGCCGGTGGCCGCGAACAGCCGGTCCCGGGCGGCCGGGTCCAGCTCCGCGCCGCGCCGGACGTGTTCGCGGAAGTCGTGGTAGTCCAGGAATCGGGTGATCAGCGCGGGGCCTTCGAGCGCGACCATGGTGTGGAACTCGGGGTAGAAGTGCCGGAGCAGGACGACCTTGACCAGCGTCGCCGCGTCCAGGTCGTCGCTGCCGCGGCCGAGGTGGTGCTCCAGCACGAAGCTGTTGATCAGCCGCTTGATGCGCCGGGGGTTGCGGCCGGTGCGCTCGATCAGGAGCCTCTTCATGGCGTCGTCGAAGAGGTGCGCCGTGCCGGAACGGCTCACGTAACCGTCCACCAGCTTCCGCGCCAGCGCGTCGCTCGGCGGCGGCACGGGGTAGCTGACCTGGATGATCTTCTCCAGGTACCGCACGCCGGCGCCGGGGTCGTCGTGGCCGACGGCGCGCCAGAGCACGGCCTGGTCGCAGGCCAGCACGAACACGATCCCCGGCGAGTCCAGGTAGAGCTTGATCGCCTCGCAGACCTCGAAGATCCGCTCGTCCGAGCAGCGGTCTGAGCTTCGACCGCAACGTGGTGCGGCGCGTCATCCGCGGCACGTTGCGGCGCACGCACGTCGTCGGCGGGCTGCGCGCCGCTTCCCTCGTCGTGTCCCATGTCTTCGGGCTCGGCCAGGTGGTGGACGCGGTGTGGCGCGCGCTCAGCGTGGATGCCAAGCACCACGGACTTGATCAGGCCCTCGACGGCGCCCGCGCTCGGCCGTCCAGGCGTTGAACCACACCGTGCTGACCGCCGGGTCCGCGCTCAGCGCGGTATCGATGACCGTCGACTCGTGTTGCCGCCCTCGCCGACGGGGAGTCGTTGAGGACCGAGTAGCCCCCGGGCAGCTCGGTGAGGGTGAACCCGTCGTCGTCGAAAGCGGTCACCCCTGGTTTATACCGGTCAGCGCAACGCCATCGCGTCGACCGCGGCCGGGTCCAGCACCTCGTCCGCGACGATGCCGGCCACGCCGGTCAGCGTGGTGTTGACCCCGATCGTGCAGGGCCCGATGTCGAGGCTGTCCAGCGAGCTCGTGTGCGCGTTCGACAACACCACCTCGCTCAGCCCCTCCAGGAACGGCGGCAGCACCCCGATCGCCCCGCCCACCCGCAGATAGCGCGGGTTCACGATGGTCACCACGGTCGCCAGCACCGTGCCCACCAGCCGCCCGGCCTCGCGCGTCACCCGGACCGCCTCGGGGTGGCCGGCGCGCACCCGCCGCAGCACGTCCTCCGCGCTGCGCACACCCGTGGGCCGCAGCGTCCGGATCACCGCCTGCCCGCTCGCGATAGCCGAAACACAGCCCCGCCGCCCGCAGTCGCAGCGCAGGTCGGAACCCTCGATGCGGATGTGGCCCACCTCGCCGGCGCACCCGGTCTCGCCGCGGTGCACCCGCCCGGAGATCACCATGCCCGCGCCGATCCCGGTGCCGACCTTCACCCCGACCAGCGCCGCCCGCGGCCGGTCCATGTCGCAGTACGCGCCGAACGCCAGGGCGTTCGCGTCGTTCTCCAGGAACACCGGCACCGACAGCGCGTCGGCGAACGTGTCGCGCAACCGCACCCCGAGCCACTCCGACATCGACGGCGGCGCGATCGTCGTGCCGGTGTCGTGGTCAATCTGCCCCGGCACGCTCAGCCCGAACGCGCACAGGCTGTCCGCGCGCCCGGCGTCGGCCAGCAGCTTGCGGCCCGTCTCCAGCAGGAAGGACAGCGTTTCCGCGGGCCGGTGCCCCACCGGCAACGGCCGGTGGACCTGCCCGAACACCGTCCCGCGGAGGTCGACCACGGCGATCGTGGCGTGCCGCTGGCCGATGTCGCCCACGAGCGCGGTGCGACCCACGTCGTCGGCGGTGAGCATCTCGGCGGGCCGTCCACCGCTGGAGGCCCGGTGCCCGACCTGGCGCAGCAGCTTCAACCGCTGCAGCACGTCGAGCCGTTCGACCAGCGTCGGGCGGGACAGACCGGTCCGATCCTGCAGTTGCTGCCGCGTCAGCGGCCCCTCGCTGCGCAGGATCGCGAGGATGTGGCCCGGCGAGGTGGGCGAGCCGGTGCGTGCCGGGGGCATGTTGACAGGGTCTCCCGCGAGGACTTATGTTCAATGACCTGACAGAAGTGTAGACGGCGAAATCTGGGGTGGAACTGAATGCGCGCGGCCCGCCTTACCGGCAGCGGCCCCACCCGTCGTACCGTCCTCCGGGGTCTTTTCCTGGCCGGCGCCGCGTCCACGGCCGCCGGGTGCGTCGGCTTCGCGACCACGGGCGGCGACGGCATGGTCTTCCTGTCCACGCAGTTCCGGCCGGTCGCCGAGGCCGAGCGCTTCCGCTCGTTCCTGGCCGGCGCGGTCCCGGGCTCGGTGAGCTACGTCACGATCGAAGAAGGCCCGTTCGCCAGCCAGGTGCAGAGCCAGGTCGGCGCCGGGCGCACCCAGGTCGGACTGCTCGGCGGCTCGCACAGCGACCTCGCGCCGCTCGCGGGGAAGTACCTCGAAGACGTCTCCGGGGTGCAGGCGGGCCAGGGGATCCCCGAGGAGTTCCGGGCACTGGCCAGGGCGGGCACCCAGCAGTCCTGGTACGTCCCGTGGGCGCAGGCCAGCTTCGTGCTCGCCGCGCACGAGGACGCGCTGGCCCACCTGCCACCGGGCGCCGACCCGGAGACGCTGACCTACGACCAGCTCCTGGACTGGGCCATCGCCGCCCGCCAGGCCAACGGCAACCGGCCGGTGCTGGGCCTGCCGTGCGGGCCGAAAGGCCTGATCCACCGGTTCCTGCAGGGCTACCTGCTGCCCTCGTTCACCGGCGGGCAGATCACCACGTTCCGCTCGCCGGAGGCCGTCACCGCGTGGCAGTACCTCAAGGAGCTGTGGGCCAACACCAGCCCGTCCAGCACCACCTACGACTTCATGCAGGAACCGCTGCAGGCCGGTGCGGTGAAAATCGGCTGGGACCACGTCGCTCGCCTGGTTTCCGCGCCCGGCGACGAGCCGCAGCGGTGGCGCATGCTGCCCGCGCCGCGCGGCCCCCGCGGCCTCGGCTACATGGCCGTGGTGCTCGGCCTCGCGATCCCCAAGGGCAGCACCGACCGCCGCCAGGCCGAGCAGGTGATCCAGGCCCTGTCGACCCCGCAGGCGCAGGTCGGCCTGCTGCGGTCGAACGGGTTCTTCCCGGTCGTCGACGCGCAGATCCCCGCGGACCTGCCGCCCGCGCTGCAGATGGAGGCCGGCGCGGTGCAGCGCCAGCGGGACGCGCCGGGCTCCGTCCTGTCCCTGCTGCCGGTCGGCCTCGGCACCCGCGAGGGCGAGGTGACCAAGGCGTTCAAGGACTCGTTCCAGGCGATCGTCCTCGACGGCGCCGACATCCAGTCGACTTTGGACAGTCAGGCGCGGGTGCTGCAGAAGGTGTTCGACGACCTGAAGGTGCCGTGCTGGGCGCCCGACCCGCCGTCCGAGCGTTGCGAGGTGGGCTGACATGACCGTGACCACCGCACCCGCCCCGGTCGAGACCCCGGTGGCGAAGCGCCGCCGCCCGTCCGGCTCGCCGTGGCTGCTGCTCGCGCCGTCGATCGTCTTCATGCTGGCGCTGTTCGGCTGGCCGGTGATCCAGGCGCTGATCTCCGCGTTCACCGACGACTCCGGCTTCACGCTCGCCGCGTGGGACCGGCTCTTCGGCGACCCGTACTTCCTGCGGGCGCTGCGCAACACCCTGCTGCTGATCGTCATCGTGGTGCCGGTCCAGCTCGTGCTGGCCGTCGCGATGGCGCTGCTCGTGCAGGCCCGGCCGAAGTTCCTGTCCGGCCACTTCTACCTGTGGACGATCCCGCTCGCGGTGTCCGAGCTGGCGGCAGGCCTGGTGTGGCTGTCGGTGTTCGACAGCCGCGGCTACCTGAACTCGCTGCTGGTGTCGTGGGGCATCTCGGACACCGGCGTGCAGTGGCTGAACTACACCAACACCGGCACGATGCTGCTGGCCGTGGTGATCGCCGAGATCTGGCGCGCCACGTCGCTGGTGTTCGTCATCGTCGTGGCCGGGATCCAGATGGTGCCCAAGGACTTCGACGAGGCCGCGCAGGTGTTCGGCGCGAGCGCCTGGCAGCGGCTGTGGCACGTGACGCTGCCGCAGCTCAAGCCGAGCCTGCAGGTCGCGCTGATCCTGCGCACGATCCTGGCGCTGCAGGCGTTCGCGGTCGCGCAGGCCCTCACCGGCCGGGACTTCCCGTTGCTGGTCGGGGAGACCTACCAGTGGTACGTGAACCTGCAGAACCCGGCGGTCGCCAGCGCCGCGGCGCTTGTCGTGCTGGCGCTGTCCCTGGCGACGGCGTTGTTCTACCTGCGCACGATGCGGCAGCAGGAGGCGGCCAAGTGACCACGACCCTGCCTCCGATCGACCGGGCGCCGCTGCGGCGCCGCCGTCGCCGCGCCGCCGCCGTCCAGGTCGCGTGCATCCTGATCAGCCTGTTCATGCTCGTGCCGATGGTCCTGATCGGCCTGGCCGCGGTGTCCTCGCCGCAGGCGTTGCTGGAGTTCCCGAAACCGCTGATCCCGAGCGGGTTCTCCGGGGACACGCTGCTGGCGTTCATCCAGGCGACCGGCACGATCCCGGCGCTGGGCAACTCGCTGCTGGTCGGCGTCTACACGGTCGTGCTGTCGCTGCTGGTCGGCGCGCCCGCCGGGTACGCGCTGGCGCGGCAGGTGTTCCGCGGCAAGGACGCCTACCAGGTGTTCATGCTGCTGGCCCGCGCGCTGCCGATCGTCGTGCTGTCCGTGCCGCTGGCGACGATGTTCCTGAACACCGGCGTCTACGACACGGTGTTCTCGGTGACGCTGCTGCACACCACGCTCGCGATGCCGACCACCGTGCTGATCAGCGCGAGCATCTTCGTCTCGGTGCCCACCGATGTGGAGGAAGCGGCGCAGGTGTTCGGCTGCAGCCGGTTCGAGGCGGCGCGCCGGGTCGTGTTCCCGATGGCGCTGCCGGGGCTGGCGGCGTCCTCGATCTTCACGTTCGTGTTGTCCTGGAACGAGATTCTCGGCGCCGCCGTGATCACGCTCGGGCACCGGACACTGCCCGCCCAGGTGCTGGCCTCGCTCGGGGAGGCGCCGCAGGCCTACCGGTTCGCCGGCGGCTTCGCGCTGATCCTGCCCGCGCTGGTGTTCATCTTCGTGATGCGCCGGTACCTGGTGAACATGTGGGGGACCACGCTGCGATGAGGGAGCGCAATGGCTGAGGTCGTCTTGCACGAGCTCGTGAAGACCTACCCGGGCGGCACCGCCCGCGCCACTGACGAGGTGTCGCTGGAGGTGGCCGACGGCGAGTTCATGGTCCTGCTCGGCCCGTCCGGCTGCGGCAAGACCACGCTGCTGCGGATGGTCGCCGGGCTGGAGACCCCGGACGCCGGGCAGATCGTCATCGGCGGCCGCGACGTCACCTACCTGGAACCGCGGCGGCGCAACCTGTCCATGGTGTTCCAGTCCTACGCGGTGTTCCCGAACAAGAAGGTCGCCGACAACATCGGCTTCGGTCTGCGGGTGCACGGTGTGCCCGCGGACGAGGTGCGCAAGAAGGTCGAGTGGGCCGCGGAGCTGCTGCAGCTCACGCCCTACCTGGACCGGTACCCGGCGAAGCTGTCCGGCGGCCAGCGGCAGCGCGTCGCGGTGGCGCGGGCGATCGTGATGGACGCCGACGTGCTGCTCATGGACGAGCCGCTGTCCAACCTGGACGCCCTGCTGCGGCTGTCCTTCCGCGCGGAGCTGAAGAAGCTGGTCAACGAGATCGGCGTGACCACCCTGTACGTGACGCACGACCAGGTCGAGGCGCTGTCGCTGGGCGACCGGGTCGCCGTCATGCGCGACGGGCGCATCGCTCAGTGCGGTGACCCGGTCGCCGTCTACACCGAGCCCGCGGACGAGTTCGTCGGGGGCTTCCTCGGCAGCCCGCCGATGAACTTCCTCACCGGCACCGTCAGCGAGGACGGCTCGCGGATCGACTTTGGCGGCCAGACGCTGCCGGTCCCGAGCGCGCTGAAGACGTTCGGCGGCAAGGAGTTGCGGCTCGGCATCCGGCCGGAGTCGATCGCGGTGGCGCCGGGCGCGGACGGCCTGCGCTGCGAGGTGCAGGTGTACGAGCCACTGGGCTCCTCGACTCTGCTCACCACGGAGCTGTGCGGGCAGATGCTGAAAGTGCAGGCCGCGGCGGGGTTCCGGGCCGAACCCGGCCAGACCCTGTGGCTGAGCCTGCCACCGGAGCAGTGCCGGTGGTACGACCCCGAAACCCAGCTCCTGTTGGAGGCGAAGTAGATGACTGTCGACGTCACGAGTCCCTGCGAAGGAGCCGCCGGCGGCAGAAGACCGGTCCGCTACGCCAGGCCGACCCTGGCCGCGCGGGCCGCCCGGGTGCTGAGGGACAACGACACCGGTGCCGTGATCACCGCGGCGCCGCGGCTCTACCCGCACATGTGGAGCTGGGACGCGGCGTTCATCTCGATCGGGCTGGCCCGGCTGGACCTGCCGCGCGCGGTCGCCGAGCTGGAGACCCTGTTCAAGGCGCAGTGGCGCAACGGGATGGTGCCGCACATCGTCTTCACCGACGACGACGCGTACTTCCCCGGCCCGGACCGCTGGGGCACCGACACGGCGGTCGACGGGCCGCGCGACGTGCGCACCTCGGGCATCTGCCAGCCGCCGGTGCACGCGATCGCGGTGCAGCGGATGCTGGAGATCGCCCGCACGTCCTCGCCGGAGGAGCGCGCCGACGCCGAGCGGTTCGCCCGCTCGATCTGGCCCGCGCTGTACTCCTGGCACCGCTGGCTCGTCGAGTACCGCACCCCGGGGTCGAGCGGGCTGATCGCGATCGTGCACGGCTGGGAGTCCGGGATGGACAACTCGCCGCGCTGGGACGTGCCCTACGCGGCCGTCAACCCGGGCGACGAGCTGCCGCCGTATGTGCGCAAGGACGTGCGCGTCATCGGCGACCCGAGCGAGCGGCCGACCGACAAGGAGTACGACCGCTACCTGTGGCTCATCGAGGAGATGCGCCGCGCGGGGTACGACCAGAAGGAGATCGTGCGCCGCTCCAGCTTCCTGGCCGGCGACGTGTTCATCACCGCGTTGTTCGCGGTGTCCTGCGACGTGCTGATCGAGCTGGGCACGGAGTTCGGCCAGGACGAGGACAAGCTCGCTGACCTGGCATTGTGGGCGTCGCGGGCGCGGGACGCGGTGGCGGCGAGCTGCCACTCGGTGTCCGGCATGGCCCGCGACCGGGACCTGCGCGCCAACCGGTGGCTCGACACGCAGACGATCGCCGGGTTCGCGCCGCTGCTGTGCGGCGGCGCGCCGGACGAGGTCCAGTTGCGGCTGCTGTCGCTGCTGGACAGCGACCGCTGGTGCGGCCACCCCGACCTGCTGGCGCCGGTGCCGCCGTCGGTGTCGCCGATGCGGCCCGGCTTCAACCCGCGCCAGTACTGGCGCGGTCCACAGTGGCCGGTGGTGAACTGGCTGTTCGGGTGGGCGTTCGAGCGCCGCGGCTGGCACGAGCGGGCGCGCAAGCTGCGGGAGGCCGGACTGCGGCTGACCGACGACGGCGCGTTCGGCGAGTACTACGAGCCCTTCACCGGCGAACCGCTGGGCAGCACCGACCAGAGCTGGACCGCGGCCGTGGTACTGGACTGGCTCTGCGCCGACGCCGACTGAGGCGGTCACCACCAGGCCGACGCCTGGCGGCCGCCGAGGACGAGGCCGCCGTCCCGCACCTCGAAGGACGCGCCGTCGGTCAGGTTGTCCGGCAGCGCGGAGCCGTGCAGGCGCTCCAGCCGGACCGGCATCGGTTTCGACCAGATGTGCTCGCGGCCGTCGACGCGGAAGCCCAGGGTGATCTCGTACGTGGCCGACTTGACGGAGGCGAGCGCGACGTGGAAGCGCTCCACACCGCCGGGTTCGATCGCCCTGGACAACGCGTAGTTCCGCCGCTGTCCGGGCTCCGCGTCGAGCACCACCGCGTGCACCGTGGACGGGGGTACCGCGTTGTAGCTGACCTCGTGGAACTCTCCCGGTGGCCGGGTTCGTGGCCGGACTGGACAGTTC
Organism: Amycolatopsis sp. 3B14; assembly: GCF_050958625.1. Classification (NCBI taxonomy): domain Bacteria; kingdom Bacillati; phylum Actinomycetota; class Actinomycetes; order Pseudonocardiales; family Pseudonocardiaceae; genus Amycolatopsis; species Amycolatopsis sp. 3B14. The sequence goes on along the minus strand of NZ_JBHZEN010000002.1, from coordinate 98,846 downwards.
CGGGTCGAGCGAGGTGCCCACCAGGGACACCGCCGCCTGCTTGGGCCGGGTGCGGCGCGGGAGCAGCGCGGTGAGCACGAATCCCGCGAACCCGAACACCACGGCCACGACGTCGAGCCAGAACACCTTCGACACGATCGAATCGACCAGCGTGAACGTCTCGTTGCCCTGCAGCGGGGACAACACGCTGAGGTTGAGCACCTGCTGGTAGAGCAGGTAGAGGATCACCACGGCCAGGCCGGCGAGCGTGAGCGGCGTCTTCAGCTTGCCGATGATCTTGGCGAACGTTTCGAGGTGGTTCCCTTGTGGCGTCATTCCCGGCCAGGACCAGCGGATGATCCATGTTATCCGCGGGCGCGACGCCGACTGACACCGAACGAAAAGAGGGGCGTGACGGCAGCCGTCACGCCCCTCTCTTTCGTCGTGTGGATCAGGCCACGCCCACGACGTCCTCGGTCGTCGGCGGGCGCTCGACCTCCACGTGTTTCTTGCTGCGCCGCTGGCGGCGTTCGATGTAGTTCGCCAGCGCGGTGAGCAGCAGGCACAGCGCGATGTACATCGCCGCGACCACCAGCGTGGACGGCACGATCGGGCGGCCGAACGTGCCCTGCGAGCCGATGTAGCGGGCGTAGTACAGCAGCTCGGGGTAGGTGACCAGGAACCCGAGCGCGGTGTCCTTGAGCAGCACCACGAGCTGGCTGATGATGGTCGGCAGCATCGACCGGACCGCCTGCGGGATCAGGACGAGCGTCATCACCTGCGTCTTGCGCATGCCCAGCGCGTACGCCGCCTCGCTCTGGCCCTTCGGCAGCGCCAGGATGCCGGCGCGGAACACCTCCGCCAGCACCGACCCGTTGTACAGGGTCAGGCCAAGCACCACGGCGGCGAACGGCGGCAGGGAGATGCCCAGCGCGGGTGCGCCGTAGTAGAAGAGGAACATCAGGATCAGCAGCGGGATGGCGCGGAAGAACTCCACGATCCCGGTGGAGACGCCGCGGACCCAGGCGTGGTCGGACAGGCGGCCTGCGGCGAAGATCGCGCCGAACACCAGGGCCAGCACGGCGCCGAGGGCGAAGGCCTGCAGGGTGGCGAGCAGGGCGTCGAGCAGGTCGCGCTGGACCTGGGCGTACTGCAGCCACTCCCAGCGGCGGGCGGAGAACTGGCCGCTGTCGATGAACCGCCAGATGATGTAGGCGATCACCGCGGCGACGATGAGGGTGCCCAGGACGGCGAGCACGCGGTAGCGGGCGCGGGCCTTGGGACCGGGGATGTCGAACAGGACGTTGCTCATCGCGCCACGCTCCAGCGCTTCTCGAGGGTCCGCTGGATGAAGGACAGGACCGCGACCAGGATGATGAACCCGAGGGCGACCCACAGCAGGCCGACCAGCTGGTTGTCACCGCGCTCGGACAGGTACTGGCGGATCGCACCGGCCTCGGCGACGGAGAACCCGGCGGCGATGGTGGTGTTCTTCAGCAGCGCGATGAGCATGCTCATCAGCGGCGGCACCACCGAGCGGATGGCCTGGGGCAGCACGATCTGGCCGAGGATCTGGGTGAAGGTCAGCCCGAGCGCGCGGGCGGCTTCGGCCTGGCCGACGGGGACGGTGTTGATGCCCGAGCGGACGACCTCGCAGATGAACGCCGAGGTGTACAGGGTCAGCGACACGACCGCGGCGGTGAAGTAGCTCAGGTCGACGATGTCGAGCAGCGGGTAGGCGAACACCAGGAACACGAACACCAGCGTCAGCGGGGTGTTGCGGATCAGTGTCACGTAGGTGGCGCCGACGGCGCGGAACACCGGGACCGGGCTCACCCGAAGGCCGGCCAGGAAAGTGCCGAAGATCAGGCTAGCCACGCCGGATATCAGGAACAGCTTGATCGTGGTCCAGAAGAACGGACCGTAGAGGTCCAAGTTGTCGAGCAGGACGTCCATCGGGCCTTCCCCGCCGCGGTTCGATGAGTGGGTGGAAACGGGTGTGGCCGGTGAGCACGCTCGCGCTCACCGGCCACAGAGGAGTGTCAGTAGCGCTGGATCGCCGGAGGCGTCGCGGCCGAGCCAGACTTGCCGAGGGTGGCGTCGTAGATCTTCTGCCAGGTGCCGTCGTCGATGGCGGCCTGCAGCAGGTCGTCCACCTTGCCGCGCAGCGCGGCGTCGTCACGGGGCAGGCCGATGCCGTACGGCTCCTGCGAGAACGTCTTGCCGACGACCTTCAGGTTGTCCGGGTCCTGCGCGGCGAAGCCCTTGAGGATGGCGTCGTCGGTGGTGACGGCGTCCACCTCCTTGGTGATCAGCTTCTCCACGCACTGCGAGTACTTCTGGAACTCGACGATGTTCCCGGCCTCGGTCAGCTGCTGGTCGCGCACGCGCTGGATCGGGGTCGACCCGGTCACCGAGCAGACCTTCTTGCCCTTCAGCGTCTCCGGGCCGGTGATCGAGGTGTCGTCCTTGCGCACCAGCAGGTCCTGCCCGGCCATGAAGTACGGGCCGGCGAAGGACACCTGGGTCTTGCGCTTGTCGGTGATGGTGTAGGTGCCGACGTAGTAGTCGACGTTGCCGTTGGTGATCGCGGCTTCACGCGCGGCCGAGTCGACCGTGGTGAAGGTGATCTTGCTCTCGTCGAAGCCGAGGCCCGCGGCGACCATCTTGGCGATCTCGATGTCGAAACCCTGGAACTTGCCGGTCGTCGGGTCCTTCAGGCCCAGGCCCGGCTGGTCGTCCTTCACGCCGATGGTCAGCTTGCCTGCGCCCTTGATCTTGGCGAAGGTCGGCGAGCCGGCCACGTCCACGTTCTGGGCCACCGTGTAGGTGGGCAGCGCGGCGGCGTCGGTTCCGGTGTCCCCGGTGCCGCCGGAGGGGGTCCCCTCCTTGCCGCAAGCGGTCAGCGTCAGGGCGCCGACCAGCAGGCCCGCTGCCAGGGTGCGGATCTTCATCTGGATTCCTGTTCTCCCGGGATCGGGCGGCGCCTGCCGGGCGCCGCGGGAACTCAACTAGTGCGTCAGGATCTTGCCGAGGAAGTCCTTGGCGCGGTCCGACTTCGGCTTGGTGAAGAACTCGTCCGGCGACGCGTCCTCGACGATCTCCCCGTCGGACATGAACACCACGCGGTTCGCCGCGCGACGGGCGAAGCCCATCTCGTGCGTGACCACGAGCATCGTCATGCCTTCCTTCGCCAGCCCGGTCATCGTGTCCAGGACCTCCTGGACCATCTCCGGGTCCAGCGCCGAGGTGGGCTCGTCGAACAGCATCACCTTCGGCCTCATCGCCAGCGCCCGCGCGATCGCCGCACGCTGCTGCTGACCGCCCGACAGCTGAGCCGGGTACTTCTGCGCCTGGTTCGCGATGCCCACCCGGTCCAGCAGCTGCATCGCGGTCTTGCGCGCCTCGTCCTGCCCGACCTTGCGGACCTTCACCGGCGCGAGCATCACGTTCTCGACGATGGTCTTGTGCGCGAACAGGTTGAACGACTGGAACACCATGCCGACCTCGGCGCGCAGCGCGGCCAGCGCCTTGCCCTCCGCGGGCAGCGGCTGCCCGTCCACCTCGATCTCGCCGGAGTTGATCGGCTCCAGCCGGTTGATCGCGCGGCACAGCGTCGACTTGCCGGACCCGGACGGGCCGAGCACCACGACGACCTGGCCCTTGGGCACCTCGAGGTTGATGTCCTTGAGCACGTGCAGGTCACCGAAGAACTTGTTCACGCCCGCAGCCCTGATCATCGCTGGTGCTGACGTAGCTGTGCTCATCTGCCCTCCATAGCCAGGCTCACTCGGCGATCTAACACCGTGACGCGCCCCCGCGCCCGTAAATCGAATCAAACGCAACCTAGGTGTCATCCGTTCTGCCCGTTTTCGACGGACGGTGACCCCGGGTGCGGGTAACTGTAGTCAGGCGAGCGGTGCAGCTCGGACGGGGTCGCTTCGCTCGAATGGGGCACACCGCTGCGCTCGGCGTCGTCACGTTCGATACTCGGTTCGTGACCGCACGCAACCTCCGCAATCTGGCCGCCGCGCTCGTGCTCGGCGCGGGGCTGTGCACGCTCGCCGCCCCCGCCGCCCACGCCGACGGTGTCAGCCTGAAAGCCGGCCCGTACCCGACGCAGGCGGACTGCCAGTCGCAGCTGTCGTCCTGGCCGGGACACATCTGCACGTTCATCCCGGACCTGCTGCCCGGCCCGATCCCCGAAGGCTGGTACGTCGCGCTGCGAACCTGACGCGCGCGAAGGCGGGCAACCCCGAAGAGTTACGCTGGTAGCCGTCATGGCTTGTCTTACCAGCGAACACGGTGCCCGATGAACGGTGGCAAAACCTACCAGATCCGCACGTTCGGCTGCCAGATGAACGTGCACGACTCCGAGCGGCTCGCGGGCCAGCTGGAGGAGGCGGGCTACGTTCCGGCGGGCGCGGACGACGCGCCCGACCTCGTCGTGTTCAACACGTGCGCGGTGCGCGAGAACGCGGACAACAAGCTCTACGGCACCCTCGGGCACCTGCGCCCGGCCAAGGACGCCAACCCGGACATGCAGATCGCCGTCGGCGGCTGCCTCGCCCAGAAGGACCGCGGCGAGATCGTCAAGCGCGCCCCGTGGGTGGACGTCGTGTTCGGCACCCACAACATCGGCGCCCTGCCGGTGCTGCTGGAACGCGCCCGGCACAACGCCGAGGCCGAGGTGGAGATCCTCGAGTCGCTGGAGACGTTTCCCTCGACGCTGCCCGCGCGGCGCGAGTCGGCATACTCGGGCTGGGTCTCGATCTCCGTGGGCTGCAACAACACCTGCACCTTCTGCATCGTGCCGTCGCTGCGCGGCAAGGAGCGCGACCGGCGGCCCGGCGAGGTTCTGGCCGAGGTCGAGGCGCTCGTCGCCGAGGGCGTGCTGGAAGTGACGCTGCTCGGGCAGAACGTCAATTCCTACGGCGTCGAGTTCGGCGAGCGGGACGCCTTCTCCAAGCTGTTGCGCGCCTGCGGCGGCATCGACGGCCTGGAGCGGGTCCGCTTCACCTCGCCGCACCCGGCCGCGTTCACCGACGACGTCATCGACGCGATGGCCGAGACCCCGAACGTCTGCCCGCAGCTGCACATGCCGCTGCAGTCCGGTTCGGACCGCATCCTGCGCGAGATGCGCCGCTCCTACCGGTCCAGCCGGTTCCTGTCCATTCTGGACAAGGTGCGGGACCGGATCCCGGACGCGGCCATCACCACCGACATCATCGTCGGGTTCCCCGGCGAGACCGAGGAGGACTTCCAGGCCACGCTCGACGTCGTGCGCGAGGCCCGGTTCTCCAGCGCGTTCACGTTCCAGTACTCCAAGCGCCCCGGCACCCCCGCGGCCGAGCTGCCGGACCAGCTGCCCAAGCAGGTCGTGCAGGAGCGCTACGACCGGCTGGTCGAGCTGGTCAACGAGATCGCCTGGGACGAGAACAAGAAGCTGGTCGGGCGCAAGGTCGAGCTGCTGGTCGCCGAGGGCGAGGGCCGCAAGGACACCGAGACCCGGCGGATGAGCGGGCGCGCCCGCGACGGCAGGCTGGTGCACTTCACGCCGACCGGGTCCGCGATCGACGGGTCCGTGCGGCCGGGTGACGTGGTCGAAACCGTGGTCACCTACGGCGCGCCGCACCACCTCGTCGCCGACGGCGACCTGCTGTCGCACCGGCGCACCCGCGCCGGTGACAACGTGGAGGCGGGCCGCCGGCCCAAGACCGACGGGGTCAGCCTGGGGCTGCCGTCGTTCGGCCGCCCGGCGCCCCAGCCGGTGACGACGGGTGGGTGCGGGCTGTGAGCGAGAGCGACTACGACCGGCTGGGCACCGACGTCGACGAGGTCGTCACCAAGGCCTCCCGCACCGTCGAGCTGGGCCGGCGCGGGTTCGTCATCGCGGTGCTGGTGTTCGTGCTGCTGGTGGGGCAGCTGTTGCCGTGGGTCGGTCCGCACGTGGGCTGGCAGGTGCTGCTCGGGCAGGGCGGCGGCATCCCGCAGCTGTTCGCGGTCACATCCACGGTGATCGGCGTGCTGGCCTCCGCGCTGACGCTGATGACGCGCCGCTGGTGGCTGTCGTGGGTGTGCGCGATGGGCGGCTGGTTCGCCTCCGTCGACGGGCTGCTGGCGATCTGGTCGCAGCAGTCGTCAGTCGCCAACGGCGCCACCGGGCGCGGTCCCGGCATCGGCATGGTGATCGCGCTGGTCGCGATCATCCTGCTGGCCGCCCAGTGGATGCGCACCGCCTGGTCCCGCACCTGAGGCGAACCGCGGGGCCAGCGACCGGGCGAGGCCGCGGAACAGCTGCACGTGCGGGTCGCGGTCGCCGGTGCGGGTGGCGAGCACGCTGTGGTCCCACGGCGCGTCCACGACCGGCACGCACACGGTGCCGGGCCAGCGGTAGAAGCGCGCGAACGAGCTGAGGGCCGAGCCGGCGCCCCGCCCTGCCGCGACGCTCATCAGCACCTCCTGCGGGGTGACCGCGTGGTCCGGTCCCGGGCGCGGCGCCTCGCCGCCGCGGGCTTCGGTGAAGTACAGGTAGTCCGTGAACGGCCGCGGTGTGTGCGGCGGCAGCGCGACGAACGGCAGGTCCAGCACGTCCGCGAGGCGCAGCTCGCCGGCCGCGGCCAGCTCGGAGTGCGCCGGGATGACGACGATGCGGGCCTCCGTGGTGAGCACGTCGACCGTGACGCGCTCGTCGGTGACCGCCGGCCGCACGAATGCCACGTCGACCCGGTGTTCGAGCAGCGCGCTGGTGTGCTCGGTGAAGGTGAGGGCCTCCAGGGTGAGGCGCACCTGCGGCCGCAGGTGGCGGAACGCGCTGATGACGGCCGGGGTCAGCTCGGCCGAGCCGTGGCCCATGACGCCGACGCGCAGGGTGTCGTCGGAGTGCTCGGCGAGGTCCGCCATGTCGGTGATGGCGGCGTTGGCCGCGTCGACCAGGCCGCGGGCGTGGCCGAGGAAGCGGTGGCCGGCCGGGGTGAGCCGCACCGGGGCGCGCTCGAACAGCGGCACGCCCAGCTCGCGCTCGAGCTGCTGGACGTGGGCGGTCACGGCCGGCGGGGAGAGGAAAAGGCGCGCCGCGGCCCGGCCGAAGTGCCCTTCTTCGGCCACCGCCAGAAACGAGGCAAGGCGGCGCAGATCCACGCCCTGACGGTAAGCCCGCCACGCGAGGTACGCCAAGGTGATCTACCACCCGCTCCTGCCGCCCCCAGACTCCGACGGGCGCCGCCGGGAGCAACCCGCCCGGAGGAACGCACTGGCTCTCGAACGGCGCACATGGTGCGCCACCAGTGGGCACAACACGCGCGGCGGCTACCGCTGCCGCCCGCGGCGGCGCGCTGCCTGCGGCAGCAGCCGCGCTGCCCGCAGCGACGCGCAGGCTGTGACGGCCACCGTCGCCCGCGGCGGCCACCGCTGCTGCCAACGTTGGCCGCCGCTGCCTGTGGCAGCGATCGCGCTGCGCGCAGCGACGCGCCGGTTGCGGTAGCCATCGCGCGACCCGCAGCGGCTACCGCTGCCGTGCGGGCCGGCCACGCGCTGCCCGCGGCCACGCGCTGTCCGTGGCCACGTGCCGGCTGCGGCACAACCGCGCTGCCCGCGGCGGCTGCCGCTGCCTGTGGTGGCGATCCCGGTGTGCGCAGTGACGCGCCGGTTGCGGCAGGCTGCCGCCTGCGTTGGCCGCCGCTGCCCGTGGCCACGCGCTGTCTGCGGCCACGTGCCGGCTGCGGCACAACCGTGCTGCCTGCGGCGGCCGCCGCTGCTTGCGGCAGCTGCCGCGCTGACCGCAGCAGCCACCACTGCCGCCCGCCGCTGCCTGCGGCAGCGCGCCGTGCCCGCGCCGCCCGCGGTAGCCGCCAGCCCGCCCAGCCACGCCCCGCACAGCCGTTCGGGAATCGTGAACGATCCGGTTTCCACAACTCCGCGCGGGTTAGAACCGGGGTATGACGGAGTGTGCCGTGCTGCCCGCGACCCGGCGGGCCTGGCCGCGGGCCGCCTGGTTGATCACCGCCGTGGGGTGGGGTGCCAACCAGTTCTCGCCATTGCTCGGGGCCTACCGGCGCGAGATGGGCCTCTCCGCGGCGACCGTGACCGGGCTCTTCGCGATCTACGTCCTCGGCCTGGTGCCAGGCCTGCTGCTCGGCGGCCCGGGCGCGGACCGCTACGGTCGACGGCCCGTGGTGCTCGGCGCGGTCGTCCTCTCGGTTCTCGCGACCGGGGCGCTGCTGCTCGGTGAAGTGGGTGTGCCGTGGTTGGGGGTGGGGCGCTTCGCCTCGGGGTTCGCCATGGGGGCGGTCCTCGCGGCGGGCAGTGCCTGGGTGAAGGAGCTGTCGCACCCGCCGCACGACGACACAGCCGAGGGGACCGGCGCGCGCCGGGCCAGTCTGTTCCTCTCCGCCGGCTTCGGGATCGGCGGGCTGGTCGCCGCGCTGATCGCGCAGTGGGCGCCGCTGGACGTCGCCTACCTGCCGCACCTCGTGTTGTCCGCGGTCGCGCTCGTCGCGGCGCTCAAGGTGCCGGAGACCGCGCCCCGCGCACAGCCCGGCAAGCGCGTGACCGGCATCCGCGACCCGCGCTTCCGGCGGATGGTCGTCCCGGTGGCGCCGTGGGTCTTCGCCGCGCCCGCGACCGGGTTCGCCGTGCTGCCGTCACTGGTGGAGTCGCGCCTCGGCGACGTCGAGACGGTCTTCGCGGGCGCCGCGATAGCCGTCGTGCTGGGGGCCGGGCTGCTGATCCAGCCGGTCGGCAGGCGGCTCGCCGCACGCGCGATCCTGCTGCCCGCGCTGATCGGGCTCGCCGCGGTCGGCACCGGGATGCTCCTCGGCCTCGCCGCGGCCGTGTCCGCGCAACCCGCCGTCGCGTTGCTGGCCGACGCGGCACTTGGCTGTGGGTACGGGCTGTGCGTGACCTTCGGCCTCACCGAGATCGCGCGCATCGCCCCGCCCGCGGGCCTGGCCCGGCTGGCCTCCGTGTGGTGGGCGCTAACCTACGTCGGGTTCTGCGCGCCGTACGTGTTCGCGCTGCTCACGCAGGTCACGACACCACCGGTGATCCTCGGGTCCGCGGCGGCGCTGGCCTTCCTGACCGGCGCGGGCGTGGCGCTGCGGCACCGGACAGCGCCATCATGACCGGGTGGACATCGCCGTCGAGCTGCGGGCGATGGACGGCCCCGCGGACTTCCGCGCCGGGTGGGCCACCCTCGAATCGCTGTGGGCGGACACCGTCGCCCGCGCCCGGCTACCCGGAGGAGCCGCAGCCGGTGGGGAAGTGTCTGCGCGTGGTGATGAACGAGGAGTGCGAGCACCGCCGGTACGCCGTGCGCGACCTGGCGGTGCTGGAGGGTCACTTCGACCGCACCAGCGGCAGGTAGACCTCGTCGACGATCTCGACCAGCACCTCGTCCGGCGCGGTGGGCACGCCCCGCACGACGAACTCGTTGCGCAGCAACACGATCGCCACCGTGGCGACGCGCTGGTTCAGCGCGGCCGGTGACACCTCCCCGCGTTCGGCAGCGCGTTCCAGGATGGTCAGCCACGGCGCGGCCGCCTCCTCGGCGGGGTCCTGCAGTTGCCCCAGGAGTTCCGAGGCGCCCCCGGCCGCGGCGATCAGCTCGCGCAGGATCGCGCCGAGCGGGGAGCTCCAGTGCCGGTTGGCGTCACGCAGCAGGGCGAGGGCGTCGTCGCGGAGGTTGCCGGTGTCCGGCACCGGCACCGATCTCGTGAGCCGCTGGTAGGCGGCAACTCCGAGAGCGAGCCGGTTCGGCCAGCGGCGGTACAGGGCGTTCTTGTTGGTGCCCGCGCGCGCGGCGACCTTGTCCATGGTCAGCGCGGCGAACCCGGACTCGGTCAGTTCGTCCGCCGCCGCCTGGAGGATCGCGTCCTCCAGCGCGGCTCCCCGCCTGCGGGTCCGGGACGGCTCCATGGGTACGCACAGTACCTTATCTCTGCTAAGGTACGGACAGTACCCTATTTGAGGAGATGGAAATGCGAGCCAAGGGCATCAGCTATGACACCGGTTTCCTGCAGAACGGGAAGTTCTCCCGGAAGCGGTTCGATCCGGACGTGGTCGAGCGCGAGCTGCGGGTCATCCGCGACGACCTGCACTGCAACGCGGTGCGGATCATGGGCGGCGATCCGGAGCGGCTGGAGGTGGCCGCCACCCGCGCGGCCGAGCTGGGGCTGGAGGTCTGGTTCTCGCCGTACCCGCTGGAGCTGACCGAGGAGGAGACGCTGAAGCTGTTCGCGGACTGCGCCGAGCGGGCCGAGCGGATCAGACGGCGGGGCGCCGAGGTCGTGTTCGTGGCCGGGGCCGAGCTGAGCCTGATGAACAAGGGTTTCCTGCCCGGCGACGGCATCCGGCAGCGGATCGCGTTCCTGATGGACAACCGCGAGCGCATCCCCGAACTCGGCTCCCGGGTCGGTGACTTCCTCGCCAAGGCGGTCGCTGTCGTGCGGGAGCGGTTCGGTGGCCAGGTGACCTACGCGTCCGTGCAGCTGGAGCGCGTCGACTGGACGCTGTTCGACTTCGTCTCGGTGGATCTGTACCGGACGGCCGCGATCGCCGACCGCTTCGCCGACGGGGTCCGGGCCCTCGTCGAGCAGGGCAAGCCCGTCGCGATCACCGAGTTCGGCGCCGCGACCTACCGCGGCGCGGGCGATCTGGGGGCGAGCGCGCTGGACGCCGTCGAGTACGAGGAGGACCGCGGCCCGGTCCGGCTGAACGGCGAGTACGAGCGCGACGAGGAGGGGCAGGCCGCGTACGTGCGCGAACTGCTGGAGACGTTCGACTCCGCGGGCGTGGACAGCGCGTTCGTGTTCACCTTCGCGTTGTACGACCACGTGCACCGCCCTGGCGGCGACCCGCGGGACGACCTGGACCTGGCCAGCTACGGGGTGGTGAAGGTCTTCGAGGACCGCGACGGGCAGGAGCTGCCGTGGGAGCCGAAGGCCGCGTTCACGGCGATCGGCGAGTACTACCGGGACCACTGAACGACGGCGGCCCCTCCCCGCACCGGGAAGGGGCCGCCACTCGAACCGAAGACCTCAGCGAATCGAAGACCTCAGCGGTCCGCGACCGCCTGCTCCGCCGCCTGCATCCACTCGCGCCACTGCGCCGCCTGCTCCTCGGCCTTCTTGGCGCGCCGCTCGTCGCCGGCGGCGCGGGCCTTCGCGGCCTGCGCCTCGAACTGCTCGACCCGCTCGCGGAACTGCGCGGCCCGCGCCTGCGCCTCCGGGTCGCTGCGGCGCCACTGGCTGTCCTCGACCTCGCGGATCCGGTCCTGCACCGCCTTGAGCCTGCCGTCCAGCTCGCGGATCCGCTCCCGCGGCACCTTGCCGATCTCGTCCCACTGCTCCTGGATCCGCCGCAGCTGCGCCTTCGCCGCGTCGAGGTTGGCGCCCGGGTCGATCTTCTCGGCCTCGGCGAGCAGCTCCTCCTTGCGCGTGGCGTTCGCGGCGAACTCGGCGTCCCGCTCGGAGAACGTCGCGGAGCGGCGGGAGAAGAACGCGTCCTGCGCGGCGCGGAAGCGCTGCCACAACGCGTCGTCGGCCTCCTTGGGCGCCCGGCCCGCCGCCTTCCACTCCGTCATGAGCTCCTTGTAGCGCCCGGCCGTCGGGCCCCAGTCGGTCGAGTCGGCGAGCGCCTCGGCCTCCGCGATCAGCTCCTCCTTGCGGGCCTTCGCGGCCGCGCGCTGCTTGTCCAGCTCGGCGAAGTGCGAGCCGCGGCGCCGGTTGAACGCCTCCCGCGCCTTGGAGAAGCGCTTCCAGAGCTCGTCGTCGGTCTTGCGGTCGACGCCCTTGATCGTCTTCCACTCGTCGAGGATCGCGCGCAGCCGGTCGCCAGCGGCCTTCCACTGCACCGACTCGGCGGCGATCTTCTCGGCCTCCTCGGCCAGCGCCTGCTTACGCCCGACCGCGGCCGCGCGGGCCTCCTCGCGCTCCTGCTTCGCCGCCGCCAGCGCGGTTTCGGCGTGCGCGACGATCTGGTCGATCCGCGCCGACAGCGCCGCGAGGTCGCCGACCACGGCCGCCGTCGGCAGGCTTTCCCGCAGCTGCGTCGCGGTGGCGAGCGCGTGCTTCGGGTCGCCCGCGCCGGACGACAGCCGGGTGCCGAGCAGTTCGACCTCGGTGCGCAGGTCGTCGAAGCGCCGCGCGTAGTGCAGCAGCCCCTCCTCCGGCGAGCCGGCCTGCCACACGCCGACGGCGCGTTCCCCGTCCGCGGTCCGGACGTAGACGTTGCCCTCGTCGTCCACCCGGCCCCAGCGGGAGGGGTGCGGCTCGGCCGGCGGGACCGGCGCGCCGTGGCCGGCGGCGGGCGTGTGGCCGTGGGGCACCTGGTGGGGTGCCGGGGTGCCGGTGTTCTCGTCGGACATCGCAGGCTCCTTATCGCCTGTCGGCCCGCCTCGTGGCGGGCGCCCCGCTGGCGGGCGGGGCCGGGTCATGCGGGTCTCGTTCCCTCTGGCCGCATTCAAGCAGTTCAGCGCCGCTCGTGGTACTCGGTTGGGGGGTCGGAGCGGGTGATTCTACTTCCGGGCCACGTGGGATCGCTGTGATCGTCGATCTCGCTGCTCTCCGTGGTCGTGGGTTGCCCGAGCGTGGCTGCCGGTAACCTCGACGGGTGTGATCGTGCAAGCCGTGGTGGTACCGCAGCCCCCGCTGCTCGTGCCGGCGCTGTCCCCGGGGGCGAACGCCGAGCTGGAGGCGTTGCGCGCGGCCTGCCGCGCCGCCGTGGGGCGTCTCGCCGCCGTGACCCGGGAGTGGGTCGCGGTGGGCGCCGGTGACCACGAACGGGTCATCGAGCCCGACACGTCCGGGTCGTTCCGCGGATACGGAGCCGACGTTCCGGTCTCGTTGAGCGCGGCGCCCGCGTCCCCGGCCGAACTCCCGCTGCCCGCCCTCGTCGCGGGCTGGCTGCGGGAGCAGGCGGGCGCGGATTCGGTGCGGGTGCACCTCGTGGACGGCGATCCGGCCGAGTGCGAGCGCCTCGGCAAGCTCCTCGCCAACGGCGACCGGACCGGCCTGCTCGTGCTCGGTGACGGCTCGAACCGGCACGGCCCCAAGTCCCCGGGCAGTGAGGACGAGCGCGCCCCCGCCTTCGACGAGGCGGTCGCCCGCGCGCTCGCCACCGCCGACACGGCCGCGCTGCGGGCGCTCGATCCCGGGCTGGCCGCCGAACTGGGCGCGGGCGGCCGCGCGCCGTGGCAGGTGCTGGCGGGCGCCGGCGACGACTGGCGCGCCGAACTGCTCTACTCCGCGGCGCCGTTCGGCGTCGGCTACCACGTCGCGGTGTGGGAGCGCGGGTGAACCCGATCGCCGTCGTCGGCCCCACCGCCACCGGCAAGTCCGAACTCGCCATCACGATCGCGCGCGCGGTCGGCGGCGAGGTGGTCAACGCCGACGCCCTGCAGCTCTACCGCGGCATGGACATCGGCACCGCCAAGGTTTCGGCGGCGGAACGCCGCGGCGTGCCGCACCACCTGCTCGACGTCCTCGACGTCACCGAGACCGCCTCCGTCGCCGCCTACCAGCGCGACGCCCGTGCCGTCATCGAGCGCCTGCTGGCCGAGGGCAAGGTGCCCGTGCTGACCGGCGGCTCGGGCCTCTACGTGCAGGCCGTCCTCGACGACCTCCGCTTCCCGGGCACCGACCCGGCCGTGCGGGCGCGGCTGGAGGCCGAGGCCGCCGAGGTCGGCGCCGCGGCCCTGCACAGCCGGCTCACCACGCTCGATCCGGCCGCGGCCACCGCGATCCTGCCGACCAACACGCGCCGGATCGTCCGCGCGCTGGAGGTCATCGAGATCACCGGACAACCGTTCTCCGCCAACATGCCGCGTCCCGGCCCCGCTCGGTACGGCACCGTGATGATCGGGATCGACCGGGACACCGAGGACCTCGACCGGCGCGTGGAGCTGCGTGTGGACCGCATGTTCGCGGCCGGCCTCGTCGACGAGGTGCGGTCGCTGGTGGAGCGCGGGCTCCGGGAGGGCAAGACGGCCTCCCGCGCGCTGGGCTACCAGCAGGTGCTCGCCGAACTGGACGGCGACGGGGACTTCGCCGCCGCGGCCGAGGCGACGAAGCAGGCGACGCGCCGATTCGTTCGCAGGCAACGATCCTGGTTCCGCCGGGACGCGCGGATCCGGTGGTTCGACGGAGCCGATCTTGACGTGGCCGAGCGGGTGCTCTCCGTGGTGGCCCAGTAGTCTGATCGTGTGGTTATCGAGTTCCTCAAGGGGCATGGCACCCAGAACGACTTCGTGGTGCTCCCCGACCCCGACGCCCGGCTGGACCTGACGGCGAGCCGGGTCGCCGCGCTGTGCGACCGGCAGCGCGGGCTCGGTGCCGACGGTGTCCTCCGCGTGGTGCGCAAGGAGGCTCTGGACCTGCCCGCCGCGGCCGATTCGGCGGGGGAGTGGTTCATGGACTACCGCAACGCCGACGGGTCGATCGCCGAGATGTGCGGCAACGGGACGCGGGTGTTCGCGCGGTACCTCGTCGAAGCGGGACTGGTGTCCGGGCGCGAGTTCGTGATCGGGACCCGCGCGGGCGACCGGCCGGTGGTGGTGCACCCGGACCTCACGGTGACCGTGCAGATGGGGCCGGCCGCGATCACCGGCGCCTCGGTCGCCATCGTCGACGGGCACAACTTCTCCGGTGTCGCGGTGAACGTGGGCAACCCGCACCTGGTGTCCATTGTGGACGACGACATCGACGAGCTGGACCTGACCCGCGCGCCCCGCTACGACAGCGACTTCTTCCCCGACGGCGTCAACCTGGAGTTCGTCAACCCGCTCGGCGAGCAGCGCCTGAAGATGCGGGTGTATGAACGGGGAGTCGGCGAGACCCGCGCGTGCGGCACCGGCACGGTGGCCGCGGTCGCGGCCGCGCTGCACCTGGCGGGCACCGACACCGGGAAGTCCGCTGTGGACATCCCCGGCGGCCGGGTCGAGGTCACTGTGGAGCGGGGGGCGTCGACGCTGACGGGCCCGGCGGAGTTCGTGGCGCGGGGTCAGCTGGATCCGCAGTGGTGGGAGCGGGCGGGCTGACCGGCAGGTCGCGCATCCGCCGCAACGGGGACAGCAGCACCGGCAGCATCGTCACCGCCATGAGCGCGCACCCGGTCCACACGGTGGACCGGACGCCGATCAGCTCGCCGAGCGCGCCGCCTGCCAGTCCGCCGAGCGGCATGGTGCCCCACACCACGAACCGCACGGTCGCGTTCATCCGGCCCATCAGCCGGTCCGGGCAGATCGCCTGCCGGTAGCTGACCTGCGCGACGTTGTAGACCACGATGCCGTAGCCGCTGGCCACCATCCCCAGCACGCCCAGCGTCACCGACCAGCCCGGCTGGGACAGCGGCAGCAGCAACTGGAGCGGCCAGGTGGTCATCGGCACCAGCCAGATGGCCCTGGCCTGCCCGATCACCCTGGTCCAGAACCCGGCGGTGAGCGCGCCCAGGATGCCGCCGCCGCTGGCGACGGCGAGCACCAGGCCGACGCCGGACGGGCTCAACCTGAGGTCCCTGGTGAGGAACAGGACCTGCATCGAGATCACGATCGTGCCGGCGAAGTTGCCGCTCGCGGTGCACAGCACGATCGCGCGCAACGCCGGATTGCCGAACACGAACCGCAGGCCCTCGGCGATCTGCGCGCGCAGCGGGGTGCCGTCGTGTGGTTCCGGCTCCGGTTCGGGCGTCCGGATGCGCAGCAGGAACAGTCCGGACGCGACGTAGCCCGCCCCGGTCGCGAGCACCGCGTTGGCCGCGCCGAACAACTGGGTCAGCCCCCCGCCGAGCCCCGGCCCGACCACCTGCGCGACCGACTGGCTGGCCTGTAGCTTCGCGTTGCCCTCCACCAGGTGCTCACGCCCGACCAGGGACGGCAGGTAGGACTGGTAGGCGACGTCGAAGAACACCGTCCCGACGCTGACCAGCAACGCCACCACGACCAGCTGGGCCAGCGTCAGCCGGCCTGCCCACCACGCCAGCGGGATCGTCAGCAGCAGCGCGGCGCGGGCGAAGTCGGCGCGCAGCATCAGCGGACGCCGTTTCATCCGGTCCACCCACACCCCGGCCGGCAGCCCGATCAGCAGGAACGCGGCGTTCTCCGCCGCGGTGAGCAGGCCCATCTCGCCGGGCGTCGCGGACAGCACGGTCGCGGCCAGCAGCGGCAAGACGGTAATGCCCACGAACGTGCCCGCCTGGCTGACCGTGTCGCCCGCCCACAGCAGCCGGAACCCCGAGTGGAACCAGAGCGAGTCTCGTCGTGGCACACCAACAGAGTGACGCAGTGATTGGAATCCGTCAATCACTTCGCCCGACTACGCTGGGGCGGTGCGAGACCGCCGCCCCCCGAGTGAGGCCGAGGCAGCCGCCCTGGCCTCGGGAATACGCCTGCGCATCATCCGGTTGACCTATGCGGAGGCGTTGACGAACAAGGAAATCGCGCAGCGCCTGGGGCGGGACCCGGCGACCACGTTGCACCACGTGCGCAAGCTGGTCGACACCGGTTTTCTGGCCCCGCAGCCCGCCCGCAGGGGCAATCGCGGCGCGAAGGAGATCCCGTACCTGTCGACCGGCAAGTCCTGGGAGCTGTCCGGGGAGGACGACAGGGCGTTGTCCGAGGCCATGCTGGAGGCCTACCTGTCCGAGATCGCCGAGCTCGACCGCGGCGAGCTGGACCAGTCCCGGCTGGTGGTCCGGGTCGACGCCGAGGCCAGGCGCGAGTTCGAACAGCGGCTGCTGAGCCTGCTGGACGAGTTCCGCGACCGCTCGACCCCGGAGGGCGCCGAGCAGTTCGCGATCTACGTGGCGGTGTACCCGAGCCGCTAAAGGATTCGGACAATCCCGCGAATCGTGGGACCATGGAAGGACGATGACAGAACTGACCTACACAGACCTCGTGGAAGACCCGTCGACCGGCGACCTGGAACTGTCCGAGCGCGCATCCCTGCGCCGCGTCGCGGGCCTGTCGACCGAACTGTCGGACATCACCGAGGTCGAGTACCGGAAACTCCGCCTCGAGCGCGTGGTCCTGGTCGGTGTGTGGACCGAGGGCACCGCGGAGCAGTCCGAGGCTTCGCTAGCCGAACTCGCACGCCTGGCCGAGACCGCCGGTTCCGAAGTGCTCGAAGGTCTCGTGCAGCGCCGCTCCAAGCCCGACCCGGCCACCTACATCGGCTCGGGCAAGGTGCGCGAGCTGTTCGACATCGTCGTCGCCACCGGGGCCGACACGGTCATCTGCGACGGTGAGCTCTCGCCCGGCCAGCTGCGCCAGCTGGAGGAGCGGCTCAAGGTCAAGGTGATCGACCGGACCGCGCTGATCCTCGACATCTTCGCCCAGCACGCGCGCTCGCGCGAAGGCAAGGCGCAGGTCGAGCTGGCCCAGCTGCAGTACCTCATCCCGCGGCTGCGGGGCTGGGGTGAGTCGCTGTCCCGGCAGGCCGGTGGCCGCGCCGGTGGCGCGAACGGCGGTGTGGGCCTGCGTGGTCCCGGTGAGACCAAGCTGGAGACCGACCGGCGGCGCATCAACAAGCGCGTGGCGAAACTGCGCCGCGAGATCGCCGCGATGGACACCATCCGGGCGACCAAACGGGGCCGCCGCGTGGCCAACGAGGTGCCCAGCGTCGCGATCGTCGGCTACACCAACGCGGGCAAGTCGAGCCTGCTCAACGCCATCACCGGGGCCGGTGTGCTGGTGGAGAACGCGTTGTTCGCCACCCTGGACCCGACCACCCGGCGGGCGGCCACCCCGGACGGGCGCACGTTCACCCTGACCGACACGGTCGGGTTCGTGCGGCACCTGCCGCACCAGCTGGTCGACGCGTTCCGCTCGACGCTGGACGAGACGGCCGACGCGGACCTGTTGCTGCACGTCGTGGACGGGTCCGACCCGGCCCCGGAGGAGCAGGTCAACGCCGTGCGCCAGGTGCTCGCCGAGATCACCAAGAGCCACGAAAGCCCGCTGCCGCCGGAGCTGATCGTGATCAACAAGGCGGACGCGGCCGACGAGCTGTCGCTGGTCCGCCTCCGGCACCTGCTGCCGGGCGCGATCGTGGTGTCGGCCAAGACCGGCGAGGGTGTCCCGGAACTGGTCGAGGCGCTGGCCGAGCGGCTGCCGCGGCCCGACGTGGTCGTGGATGCGCTCGTGCCGTACACCCGCGGTGAGCTGGTGGCGCGCGTGCACTCCGAGGGTGAGGTCCTCACCGAGGAGCACCTTGCGGAGGGCACCCGCCTGAGCGCCCGGGTTCGCCCGGACGTGGCATCCGCGCTGGAGGCCTACGCCGTGAACGGATCACCGGCCTGAAATCGGTACCGTGGCTCTGGTGAGCCTCGGTAGAGCTGCGCTGGCGCCGGTCCTGTCGGTCCTTGTCTTGCTGGGGCTGGCGGGGCCGGCGCACGCGGCGCAGGCCCCGGAACCGGTGTGCTCGGTGACGGACAAGCGGCTCGGCGAGCTGTCCGGCCTGGTGAGCGACGGCTCGCGGTGGTACGCGATCAACGACGGCGGCACCAAGGTGCAGATCTTCGTGCTGGGCCGCGACTGCGCCGTGCAGCGGATCATCTCCGGCTCGACCGACCCGTACGACGTCGAGGACCTCGCCCGTGCCGCGGACGGCACGTTCTGGCTCGCCGACACCGGCGACAACCGCAAACAACGCGAGACCATCGCCCTGCTGGCCGTCACGCCGCAGGGCAAGGTGACGCTGCACCGCCTGACCTACCCCGACGGTCCGCACGACGCGGAGGCGCTGCTGCTCGACGCGTCGGGAACGCCGTACCTGGTCACGAAGAACCCGCTGGGGGAGGCGGGGATCTACCGGCCGGCGAAGGCGCTGGCCAGCCCTGGCCCGACGCCGCTGGAGCGGGTCGGGTCGATCAACATCAAGTCCACGGACACCCCGGGCGGACCGGTCGCGGGGTTCGGCTCCGTGCTGGTCACCGGTGGCGCCGTGAGCGCGGACGGCAAGGTCGTCGCGCTGCGGACCTACACCGACGCCTACCTGTTCCCGGCCCCCGACCGGGACGTGGCCGCCGCGCTGCAGCGCGAGCCGGTGCGCGTGCCGCTGCCCGACGAGCAGCAGGGGGAGGCGATCGCCTTCGACCCGGACGGCACCCTGTTGTCGGCGTCCGAGGGGGTCGGCCCGATCCGCGCGGTGCGCGGGGCGGCGGCCCTGGTGGCGGACAGCGCCGAGGAGGAGGGCGGCCAGTCCGCGGGCTCCGGCGGCGAGGCCGCCGGCGGGGCGTCCGGCCAGGGCGGCGTGGACACGGTGCCCGGCCTGTTGCTGGCCGTCGTCGTCGCGGGCGGCGTGGTGTTCGCCTGGACGAAGTTGCGGAAGCGGTCCGGCTGATCGTTTCGAACGGCCGATCGACCGGCTAGAGACGGCGGATGACCGCCACGACCTTCCCCAGAATGGTGGCTTCGTCGCCGGGGATCGGGTCGTAGGCCTCGTTGTGCGGCATCAGCCACACGTGTCCGTCCTTCTGCTTGAACGTCTTCACCGTGGCCTCGCCGTCGATCATCGCGGCCACGATCTCGCCGTTGTTCGCCGTCGGCTGCTGGCGCACGACCACCCAGTCGCCGTCGGTGATGGCGGCGTCGACCATCGAGTCACCGGTGACGCTGAGCAGGAAGACCTCGCCCTCGCCGACGATGTCCTTCGGCAGCGGGAAGACCTCTTCGATGGACTGCTCGGCCAGCACCGGGCCACCGGCTGCGATGCGGCCGACCAGCGGCACGTACGCGGGCTTCGGCAGCGGCGTGGTCTCGGCCTCGGCCTGTGCGGTCAGCACGCCGACGGCGCGGGGACGGTTCGCGTCGCGGCGCAGGTAACCCTTGCGCTGCAGCGAACGCAGCTGGTGCGACACCGACGAGGTCGAGGTGAGCCCGACCGCCTCGCCGATCTCGCGGACGCTGGGCGGGTAGCCGAAGCGGTCGATCCACGCCTTGATGACTTCGAGGATCTGCTGCTGGCGGGGGCTGAGACCCTCTTCGACGTCCTCGGGGTCGGGGAGGGGATGCACGTCCCCGAACCGGCCGCCTGGCCTGCGGATCGTCTCGCCCGTCTCTTCCGACACCGTGCTGCCTCCCAGCTCTGGAGCGGCCGGGACCGCGCACCCGCGCGACCGGCGCTGTCCGCCTCTGCTGGTCACCCACAGTAGTGCACCCGACAGCAAACATCAAACAACTGTTCGACGACACGCCGGGGCGCGCTCGATTTTGTCGTACCCGGGTGGTACACATTCGCACGGAGGTTCGATAGAACGGTTGTTCGACCGGCGGCGCGCTCGTCGCGGGTCGCGGATCTGCGAGGAGGTTCCGCCATGTCGGTGCTGACACTTGAGGAGTGGCTGGTCCGGCGCGCGCCGGAGGAGGGCGCGGGCGGGCGCGTGCCGGTGCGGCCGCGTCGTCCGGAGGTGCGCCGTCCGGAGGTGCGCCGCCCGCCGACTCGGGCGCGCGTGGTCGCGGGGCGCCGTCCCGGTCCGGTCGCCGCCTGCCCCCGGCGGATCGCGCCGCGGTGGCCGTGGCTCGCCGCGGTCGGGGTCGCCATCGCGCTCGCCGTCACCGGGTTGGGTGTTTTCGCCGGCTCGTTCGCGCCGGACGTCCCGGAGCGGACGGTCACCGTCGCGGTCGCGCCGGGGGAGACGCTGTGGGATCTGGCGCGGCAGTACACGCCGGGGAGCGACACGGGCGCCGTGGTCGAGCGCATCGAAGAGCTGAACCACCTGCCGGCCGAGTCGGTCGTGCCGGGTCTGTTGCTCACCGTGCCGGTCGAATCCGGCTCCGTGATCACAGGCTCGTGAAGGCTGTCGCCATACCTCATCACTCGCTCGTGTCGCTTGCGCCCCGCCTGCGCGCGTTCTAAGGTCCACCGCTATATCTAGTAGTTACATGGCTGTAGTTGGTCCACAAGTTGGGGTAGACTGAGGACGAGTTGTCCACAGGCGGTGGGTGTTCACCCACCGGATATCCACATGTTGATCACCAGGTTCGAGCCGTAGCGTGGCGGCGCGGGCCGGGGTGGATGTCACCCGCGGGACGAGAGGGGAAGGTGTTCGGAAAGTGCGTTGCCCGTTCTGCCGTCACGCCGACTCCCGGGTCGTCGACTCGCGGGAAGTGGACGAGGGGCAGGCCATCCGCCGCAGGCGGTCCTGCTCGGCCTGCGGTCGCCGGTTCACTACGTCCGAGACGATGGTGCTGGCGGTCGTCAAGCGTTCCGGGGTCACCGAGCAGTTCAGCAGGGACAAGGTGGTCCGGGGAGTGCGCCGGGCCTGCCAGGGCAGGCCGGTCGACGACGACGCGTTGCAGCAGCTCGCCCAGCGGGTCGAGGAGTCGATCCGCGCGGCCGGAGTCGCCGAGATCCCGAGCCACGAGGTCGGCCTCGCCATCCTCGGGCCGCTGCGGGAACTCGACGAGGTCGCCTACCTCCGGTTCGCCAGCGTCTACCGCTCCTTCTCCTCGGTCGAGGACTTCGAGAAGGAGATCGCGGACCTGCGCAAGGCCATGGCAGACAAGCACGGCGACGAAAGCGCGGCCGGGGAATGAGCCCGGCGCGCGGCGGGAGGGACGAATCGATGACCGAGACCGTGGGTGCGAGCACGGCGAGCGGCAAGTCGGCGAAGCGGGGCAAGCGGGGGCTGAAGATCAGCCGGGTGTTCACGACCGAGGGCGTGCACCCGTACGACGAGGTCGCCTGGGAGCAGCGCGACGTCGTCATGACCAACTGGCGTGACGGGTCGATCAACTTCGAGCAGCGGGGCGTCGAGTTCCCCGAGTTCTGGTCGATGAACGCGACCAACATCGTCACCAGCAAGTACTTCCGCGGTGCGGTGGGCAGTCCGCAGCGCGAGCGCAGCCTCAAGCAGCTCATCGACCGCGTCGTGCACGCCTACGTGAAGGCCGGCACCGAGCACGGCTACTTCGCGACGGCCACCGACGCCGAGGTCTTCGAGCACGAGCTCACCTGGATGCTGCTGCACCAGGTCTTCAGCTTCAACTCCCCGGTGTGGTTCAACGTCGGCACCTCCTCCAAGCAGCAGGTCTCCGCCTGCTTCATCCTCGCGGTCGACGACACCATGGAGTCGATCCTCGACTGGTACAAGGAAGAGGGGATGATCTTCCGCGGCGGGTCCGGCGCGGGCATCAACCTCTCCCGCATCCGGTCCTCCAAGGAGCTGCTGTCCTCCGGCGGCACCGCGTCCGGCCCGGTGTCCTTCATGCGTGGCGCCGACGCCTCGGCGGGCACCATCAAGTCCGGTGGGGCCACCCGGCGCGCGGCGAAGATGGTCGTCCTCGACGTCGACCACCCGGACATCGAGGAGTTCATCCAGACCAAGGCGCGCGAGGAGGAGAAGATCCGCGTCCTGCGCGACGCCGGCTTCGACATGGACCTCTCCGGCGCCGACATTACGTCGGTGCAGTACCAGAACGCCAACAACTCGGTGCGCGTCAGCGACGAGTTCATGCGCGCCGTCGAGTCCGACGCCGAGTTCGGGCTGCGTGCCCGCCTCACCGGCGAGGTCATCGACACCGTGAACGCGCGGAAGCTGTTCCGCTCGATGGCGCAGGCGGCGTGGGAGTGCGCCGACCCTGGCCTGCAGTACGACGACACGATCAACGACTGGCACACCTGCCCCGAGTCGGGCCGGATCACCGCGTCGAACCCGTGCAGCGAGTACATGCACCTGGACAACTCCAGCTGCAACCTGGCGTCGCTGAACCTGCTGAAGTTCCTCAAGGACGACGGCACGTTCGACGGTGAGCTGTTCGTCAAGGCGATCGAGTTCGTCATCACCGCGATGGACATCTCGATTTGCTTCGCGGACTTCCCGACCGAGGCGATCGGCGACACCACCCGCAAGTTCCGCCAGCTGGGCATCGGCTACGCCAACCTGGGCGCGCTGCTGATGGCCACCGGGCACGCGTACGACTCCGACGGCGGCCGCGCGCTCGCCGCCAGCATCACGTCGCTGATGACCGGCACGTCCTACCGTCGCTCGGCCGAGATGGCCGGCGTGGTCGGCGCGTACGAGGGCTACAGCCGCAACGCCGAGGCGCACCAGCGCGTCATGCGCAAGCACGCCGCGGCCAACGACGCGATCCGCACGATGCACACCAACGACGCGGCGATCCGCGACCTGGCCACCCGCGAGTGGCAGAAGGGTATCGAGATCGGCACGAAGAACGGCTGGCGCAACGCGCAGGCCAGCGTGCTCGCGCCGACCGGCACCATCGGCTTCATGATGGACTGCGACACCACCGGTATCGAGCCGGACTTCTCGCTGGTGAAGTTCAAGAAGCTCGTCGGTGGCGGCTCGATGCAGATCGTCAACCAGACCATCCCGCGCTCGCTCAAGACCCTGGGCTACCAGGACGAGCAGATCGAGGCGATCGTCGAGTACATCGCCGAGCACGGCCACGTGGTCGACGCGCCGGGCCTGCGCCCGGAGCACTACGAGGTGTACGACTGCGCCATCGGCGAGCGGTCCATCGCCCCGATGGGTCACGTGCGCATGATGGCCGCGGTGCAGCCGTTCCTGTCCGGCGCGATCTCCAAGACGGTCAACATGCCGGAGACGGCGACGGTCGAGGAGATCGAGGAGATCTACTTCCAGGGCTGGAAGCTGGGCCTCAAGGCGCTGGCGATCTACCGCGACAACTGCAAGGTCGGCCAGCCGCTGTCCAGCGCGAAGAAGAAGGCCGAGACCGCCGACGTCGCCGAGCCGGAGAAGGTCGTCGAGTACAAGCCGATCCGCAAGCGGCTGCCGAAGAAGCGCCCGAGCCAGACGCTGTCGTTCACGGTCGGCGGCGCGGAGGGCTACCTGCACGCCGGCTCGTACCCGGACGACGGGCTGGGCGAGATCTTCGTCAAGCTGGGCAAGCAGGGTTCGACGCTGGCGGGTGTCATGGACGCCTTCTCGATGTCGATCTCGGTGGGCCTGCAGTACGGCATCCCGCTCGAGTTCTACGTCTCGAAGTTCTCGAACCTGCGCTTCGAGCCGGCAGGCATGACGGACGACCCGGACATCCGGATCGCCACCAGCGTGCTGGACTACCTGTTCCGCCGCCTCGCGCTGGACTACCTGCCGTACGAGAAGCGGGCCGAGCTGGGCATCTTCACCGCGGCCGAGCGCGCCGCCCAGGTGGAGACGGGCTACGGTTCGCAGCCGGCCGAGCAGGTCGACCTGGAGGCGCTGCGCAGCACGGTCGACTCGAGCCCCGCGAAGGCCGAGCCGGCCGAGCAGCCCCACGCGGCGCACAGCACGGCCGAGCTGATGGACCTGCACCTCGGCAAGGCGGCCGACGCCCCGCTGTGCATGACCTGCGGAACGAAGATGCGCCCCGCGGGCTCGTGCTACGCGTGCGAGGGCTGCGGCGCCACCTCCGGCTGCAGCTGACCTGATGATGTGACACAGCGGCCGGGTGCTTTCGCGCCCGGCCGCTGTCACGTTTCGGCGGCCTGCCGAGTCTTCTCAGCATGAGCGAAACGATCCTCGTCACCGGTGGTACCGGTGTGCTCGGCCGGGCGGTCGCCCGGCGTCTCCTCGCGCCGGAGCGGGAGGTGCGGGTGCTGAGCCGTCGTCCGGCGCCGGACGGCACGGCCTACGCCTGGCGCACCGGCGACCTCCGCACCCGGCAGGGCATCGACGCGGCGGTGGCGGGCGCGGACGTGATCGTGCACTGCGCGACCACGCTCGGCGGCAAGGACGTCGCCACCACCAGGACTCTCCTCGACATCGCGCGGCGCCACGGTGACCCGCACGTCGTGTACATCTCGATCGTCGGCGTCGACCGGGTCCCGCTCCCGTACTACCGCGCGAAGCTCGCCGCGGAGGAGGCCGTCGTCGCGTCGGGGCTGCCGTGGACGATCCTGCGGGCCACGCAGTTCCACGACCTGATGTGCCGCGTCGTGGAGATCCAGCGCCGCCTGCCTGCCGTCCTGTACCCCGCCGGGTTCCGGTTCCAGCCGGTCGACGCCGGCGAGGTCGCCGCGCGCCTCGCGGACCTCGCCCTCCACGACCCCGCCGGCCGGGCGCCGGACATGGGCGGCCCCGAGGTGCGGGACTTCGCCGACCTGGCCCGGAGCTACCTGCGCCACCGGGGCCGCCGGCGCGTGCTCGTGCCGGTCCCGCTCCCCGGCGCCACCGCCCGCGCCTACCGGGCCGGTCACCACCTGACGCCGAACACCTCGGGCCGCACCACGTTCGAGGAGTTCCTGGCCGCTCAGGCCGCCATCGCGTAGAGGACCTCGCGCAGGTCGTCCTCCCGGTCGGTGCGCCACACCACGCGCAACGCCAGCTCGGCGCGCTCCGCGAGCGGCTGCGCGACGAGCGTGCCGTCGGCGAGGTCGCCGCCGACCGCGAAGTCCGGCAGCAGCGCGACGCCGAGGCCCTGCGCCACCCACGACCGGATCGTCGACACGCTGTCGAACTCCAGGCGCCTACCGCCCGTGCCCAGCAACCGGTCGGCGGCCATCCGGAACGAGCACCCGTCCGGCGTGACCAGCAGGGCGTCGCCGTCGTACCCGGGGCGGGCGACCAGGTGCAGCCGGACCGTCTCGATGTCCACAAAGGACAAATCGCCGCCGTCGAACCCCAGTGTGCCCAGCGTCGTTCCGGTGTCCAGGAGGAGACCCGCGTCCAGCGAGCCGTCCGCCACCGCGCGCAGCAACGGTTGTCGCATCAGGGACCGCACCGACAGGTCGACGTCGGGCCGGCGATCCCCGAGCCGGGCGACGACGGCGGGCAGCCGCGTGGCGACGAGCGTTTCGAGCGCGCCGACGGTGAACCGGGTGCGCTCGTCGCTCACCAGGCGCCGGATCGACTCGGCCTGGTCGAGCAGCCGCCGCGCCTCGGGCAGCAGCAGGCGCCCGCGCTCGGCGAGCGCCATACCGGTCGGTTTGCGCTCGAACAGCACCACCCCGAGCGAGCTCTCCAGCGAGCGCACGTGCTCCGAGACCGTCGCGGGCGACAGTTCAAGCAGCGAGGCCGCGCCGGTGACCGAGCCGGCGGACGCCACCGCCACGAAGGCCCGCAACTGCCGCAACTCCATGAGATCCACTCTAGCCAGGAGGTGTTCGGAAAAACCGAACGCAGCCTGCGGAGCAGCCCCACGGCCGCCCGGGCACCGCGACGACGCGGCGGGGCAACCCGGCGCAGCCCGACTCCGGTTCGACAATCACGCACCCAGCAGTGCTGAGATCCTCTCCCGTTGCGGCGGCCCCGGCCGGCATCCGCAAGGCCGGACGCCGCAAGGTCACCGCCATCGCGGCGACTCACGCGCCCCGCACGGGCGAAAAACTCGTCGCCGACATCTGGACCGCGCTGGGCGAGCAGACCGTCACCGTCCCCGGAACGGCCGCAGCCGACACCGTCCTGCCCCGGCGCGCCGACAGCCTGAAAACCGTGCTCCAGCAACGCAAACAGGTCGCCACCGAGGTAGAGGACATAATTGATGTGCACCCTCCTCGAGATCGGCGACGCCTCCGCCGTCAAGTCCTCGGCACACCAGGCCGCCTACGCCGGCATCGCCTCCACCACCCGCAAATCCGGCACCAGCATCAACGGCGAACACCCCACCAGAGCTGGCCTACTGCCAGCGCAAACGCGAAGAAGGCAAGAAACACAACGCCGCCCTCATCTGCCTAGCCCGACGCTGCTGCGACGTCCTCTACGCATGCTCCGCCACCACACCCACTACCGCCACCCCCAACCAACCCCGGCGTCCGGAAAAACCTGACGCCGCATCCGGTCGCGCCCGTTGAGCGAACGCCGCCGGAACCGGAGAGTCGCCGCCGTGACGACAACCGCTACCCGGGGCAGCCTCCTCGGCGTCTCCCTCGCCTACTTCCTCGTCCTGCTGGACACCACCGTCCTCACCGTCGCGCTGCCCGGCATCCGCGCCGACCTCGGCGGCTCGGTCGCCGGGCAGCAGTGGGTGGTCAACGGCTACACCGTCTCGTTCGCCGCGTTCCTGCTCGGCGGCGGCGCCCTCGCCGACCGGTTCGGCCCGCTGCGCGTGTTCCGCTGGGGCGTCGCGAGCTTCGGCGCCCTCTCGCTGGTCTCGGCGTTCGCGCCGAACCTGACCGTCCTGGTCGTGCTGCGCGTCCTGCTCGGCGTCGCGGGCGCGGCGTGCCTGCCCAGCTCCCTCGCGCTGATCAGCCGCCTGCATCCGGACCTGGCCGCGCGGGCGAAGGCGCTCGGCGCGTGGGCGGCCATCACCGGCGTCGCGCTCGCCGCCGGGCCCATCGCGGGCGGGCTGCTGGTCGACCTCGCGGACTGGCGGGCGGTGTTCCTCGTCAACGTGCCGCTCGCGGCCCTCGGACTTGCCCTCACCCGCGGCCGCGAAACGGCGCCCGCCGGTCGCGGCTTCGACGTCCGGAGCCAGCTCGCCGCGTGCGTGTTCCTCGGCCTGCTGACCGAGGCGATCGTCGACGCCCAGCCTCTCGCGGCCGTCCTCGCGCTGCTGGTGCTCGCGTTCTTCGTCCACCGGGAGCGCCGCTCGGCGGCCCCGTCCGTGCCGCCGGTCCTGGTGCGCAGCCGGGGCGTCGCGGTGAACCTGTTCGCCGGCGCGGCGGTCAACTTCGTGCTCTCCGGCGCGTTGTTCGCGGTGACCCTGCTGCTGCAGGACGAACGCCACCTCACCCCGGTCGAGACCGGGCTGGCGTTCCTGCCGCTCACCTTGCCGACCGCGTTCAACCCGCTGCTGACCAGCCGGATCGTCGCCGCCCGCGGCCCGCGCCTCCCGGTCGTCGCCGGGCTGACCCTGCTGACCGCAGGCGCCGCTGTCCTGGCCGCGACCGTCCACGCGCCCTACCCGCTGCTGGCGTGCGGGCTCCTGCTGCTCGGCCTCGGTGTCTCCCTCGCTCTGCCCGCGCTCGTCACCGGCGTGGTGACCGCCGCGCCCGACGGCTACGCCGGAACCGCCGGTGGCCTGCTCAACGCCGTCCGCCAGGTCGGGGCGACCGTCGGCGTCGCGGCGATGGGCGCGGTGGTGGCCACCGGCGCGTTCGGCTGGGCGTTCGTGCTCGCCGCCGCGGTGGCGGCGAGCGGTCAGCTGCTGAGCTTCTGCCA
The DNA here is from genome assembly GCF_050958625.1 of Amycolatopsis sp. 3B14. Lineage (NCBI taxonomy): Bacteria > Bacillati > Actinomycetota > Actinomycetes > Pseudonocardiales > Pseudonocardiaceae > Amycolatopsis > Amycolatopsis sp. 3B14. The sequence continues at coordinate 70,811 of NZ_JBHZEN010000002.1, read as the reverse complement.
GAGGAACTCGAACAGCAGGGCCCACTTGTAGGCCAGCTGCTCGTTGTCCGCCGCGGCGCCGTGCCCGCCCTCGATGTTCTCGTAGTACCGCACGTCGTGCCCCTGCTCGAGCATGCGCGCCATCATCTTGCGCGCGTGCGCCGGGTGCACTCGGTCGTCGCGGGTGGACGTCATGAACAGCGTGGGCGGGTACTTCCGTCCCTTGTGGACGTTCTGGTAGGGCGAGTACTTCGAGATGTACTCCCATTCCGCCGGATCGTCCGGGTCGCCGTACTCGGCCATCCAGGACGCGCCGGCCAGCAGCAGGTGGTAGCGCTTCATGTCCAGCAGCGGAACCTGGCTGACGATCGCGCCGAACAGCTCGGGGTAGCGGGTGAGCATGACGCCCATCAGCAGGCCGCCGTTGCTGCCGCCGTGGATGCCCAGCCGGTCCGGCGTCGTGATGCCGCGCTCGACGAGGTCCGCGGCGACCGCGGCGAAGTCCTCGTAGACCAGGTACCGGTTCTCCTTGATCGCACCGGTGTGCCAGCCCGGCCCGTACTCGCCGCCGCCGCGGATGTTCGCGAGCACGTACGTGCCGCCGCGCGCGAGCCAGCCGCGGCCGGTCACACCGCTGTACGCGGGCAGGCGGGACACCTCGAACCCGCCGTAGCCGGTGAGCATCGTCGGGCCGTCCCCGTTGCGCGGCCGCACCACGAAGTACGGGATCCGTGTGCCGTCCTTCGAGGTGGCGAAGTGCTGCTCGACGGTGATGTCCGAGGCGTCGAAGCGGGCCGGGGCCTGCTTCAGGATCTCGGTCGCGCCCCCGACGTGCCCGTAGGAGAGTGTCGCGGGCTGGGTGAAGCCGCTGGTGTTGAGCAGGTACTCGTCGCTGTGGTCGGGATCGGTGTCGACGATCTCCGCGGTGCCCAGCTCCGGCGCCCCGGCCAGCGGCTCGCGGCGCCAGCCGTCCTCGCCGGGGGTGAGCACGTGCAGCTCGGTGTGCACGTCGGCGAGGGTGGTGAGCAGCAGGTGGTGCTTCGTCCAGTCCCAGGCCTCCAGCGAGGTGCGCCCGTCCGGCTCGAACAGGACGGTGAGGTCGCGCTCGCCTGCCAGGTAGTCGTCGAACCGCGCGGCGAGCAGCGTGCCGGGCGCGTAGTCGCGGCCGCCGACCGTCCAGGCCGTGCGGGTGCGGATCAGCAGCCACTCCTTGTGGGTGCTGGTCTGCGCGTCCTCCGGCACGTCGAGCTTGACCAGGCCGTCGGGTGTGCGCAGGAACTTCTCCGTGCGGTAGAAGTCGATGGCGCGGCCGACGAAGTCGCGCTCGAACCCGGGCGTCGGGTCGTGGTAGGCGAACACCGCGACGTCGTCCGGCTTGCCTTCGAAGACCGTGTCGGCCTCGGCGAGCGGCGTGCCGCGGCGCCACTCCTTCATGATCCGCGGGTAGCCGGACGCGGTCATCGAGCCGGGGCCGAAGTCGGTGCCGACGTAGATGCGGTCCTCGTCGATCCAGCCGACGCGGCTCTTGGCCTCGGGCAGTTCGAACCCGCCCGCGACGAACTCACGCGCTTCCAGGTCGAACTCGCGCACCACGGCGGCGTCCGCGCCCCCGCGGGACAGCTCGGCCAGCCCGCGCCGGTACGACGGCCGCAGCACCGCCGCGCCCTGCCAGACCCAGTTCTCGCCCTCGGCCTCGGCCAGTGCGTCGACGTCGAGCAGGACCTCCCACTCGGGCCGCTCGGTGCGGTAGGAGTCGAGCGTGGTGCGCCGCCACAGGCCGCGCGGGTGCGCCGCGTCCTGCCAGAAGTTGTAGAAGTACTCGCCGCGGCGGCGGATGTAGGGGATCCGGTCGTCGGCGTCGAGCACCTCGCGGGCCTCGTCGCGCAGCTGCTCGAACCGCGTGCCGCCGGTGAGCTCGGCGACCGATTCGGCGTTGCGCTGCCGGACCCAGTCGAGCGCCCGCTCGCCGGTCACGTCCTCGAGCCACAGGTACGGGTCTTCGTCAGCCATGTCCCCATCCTGCCAGGTGGGGATGATTTTCAACGCCAGGCGGGGTCGCGGCCGGTCAGCGCGAGGAACCGGTCCAGTTCACCGGCGTCCGGGGTGATCGTCACGGCGGGCGCGAAGACGTCGTCGTCCGGGCGCGGCCGGGTGCGCATCCGCTCGGCGAACCGCAGCGCGACGTGCACGGCCTCCGGGTCGGGTTCGTAGGGCGCGTCGAGGGTGCGGGCGAGGTCCCAGCCGTGCGCGACCGAGTCGACCAGGTGCATGGTGAGCGCGACCGGGGCGGGGAAGGTGCCGAACTCGCGGACCGTCACCTCGCGGTCCAGCACCGCGTCGTCGGCGGAGGCGGCGAGGAAGGCGTCGACCGACTCCGCGTAGGCGCGGTACGGGTCGTCACCCGGCGTTCCGGACGTCCAGTCCGGCGCGGCGCCCTCGCGCAGCGCCACCGCGAAGGCGTGATTTTCGCTCACCTGGTGGGTGAGCAGGTCACCGAGCGTCCACCCCGCGCACGGTGTCCGCAGTCTGAGGTCGGTTACCCCGGAAACGATCTTGTCCACCTCGGCGAGGACCCGCCGGTCGAGGTCTCGGATGTCCATGTCGTCAACCTAGGAGTGCCAGTGGCCCTGCTGAAGGTCCAAAGCTGGGCCAACGGAGTTGGGCCAATTAGGCTGGCGAGGTGGACATCCAGATCGAGCTGGGGGCCGGCCGGAGCCGGCGGGATGCCATCTACCGCCAGATCCGCGAAGCGATCCTCGACGGCCGCCTGCGCGACGGGGACGCCCTGCCGCCCACCCGTGAGCTGGCGCAACGGCTCGCGGTGTCGCGCAACACGGTCAGCGCCGCGTACGACCGGCTGGTCGCCGAGGGGTTCCTGGAATCGCGGGTCGGCGCGGGCACGTTCGTCGGCGCGGGCGCCCGGCGGGACGGCCGGCCACCGGACAGCGGGCCGGCTTCGCTCACCGCGGTCCCGGTGTGGGACGACGTGCCCCGCCCGCCGGACCGGTTCCGCGAGCAGCCGTCGTTCGACTTCCGCTCCGGCGCCCCGGACGTCTCGCTGTTCCCGTTCGACACCTGGCGCCGCCTGGTCACGCAGCAGCTGCGGCGGTCGCGGCACGACCTGCTCACCTACGGCGATCCGCAGGGGCACCCCGGTCTGCGGGAGGCGATCGCACGGCACATCGGCGTGTCGCGGGCGGTCCGGGTCACGGCGGACGACGTGCTGGTCACCAACGGATCGCAGCAGGCGGTGGATCTCGCCGCCCGGGTGCTGGTCGAGCCGGGAGCCCGGGTCGCCGTCGAGGATCCCGGTTACCCGCCGCCGCGTCAGCTGTTCGCGACGCTGGGTGCGCGCCCGGTCGGGGTGCCGGTGGACGACGAGGGCATCGTCGTCGACGCCATCCCCGATGACTGCCGCCTGGTGTACGTGACGCCGTCGCACCAGTTCCCGCTCGGGGTGTCGATGTCGATGGCGCGGCGGGTGGCCCTGATCGACTGGGCCCGGCGGCACGACGCGGCGATACTGGAGGACGACTACGACACCGAGTTCCGCTACACCGGGCGGCCGCTGGAACCGTTGCGCAGCTTGGATTCCAGTGGACGGGTGCTCTACATCGGATCGTTTTCCAAGGTGCTCCTGCCCGGGCTGCGCCTCGGGTTCCTCGTCGCGCCGCCGGGGTTGCGGCCGGCGCTGGCGAAGGCGAAGTACCTGACCGACTGGCACTCGGCGAGCCTCACGCAGGCGGCGCTGGCGGAGTTCATGGACAGCGGCGAGTTCGCGCGGCACATCCGCCGCACGCGCCGCGAGTACGCCGCCCGGCGCGAGGTGGTGTGCCGGGTCGTCGCGCGCGAGTTCCCGGAGCTGCGGTTGATCCCGTCGTCGGCCGGACTCCATGTGAGTGCGTTCAGCGCGACGCCGGTACGCCCGATGGTGCGAGCCGCGCGACGGGCGGGGGTGCGGATCTACACGCTCGGTGACTTCACGGGCGTGCGGGATGCCCTGGACGGACTCGTTTTCGGCTTCGGCGCGATCCCCCGTGACCGCATCGAGCCGGGGCTGCGGGAGTTGCGGGCTTTCGCGGACAGCGACCGGGCTCTAACCTGATGTGAGCCGGGTCACGAGCAGCTTGGAGGCTGTCGATGCGGATCGCCGACTTACTGCGGAGCAAGGGGAACTGGGTGGCCACGGTGCGGCCCGAGTCGTCCATCACCGATCTGCTCGCCGGGCTGGCGGAGCACAACGTGGGCGCGATGGTCGTGGCCGGGGAGGACGGCATCGCGGGCATCGTGTCGGAGCGGGACGTGGTGCGGAAGCTCAACGACCACGGGCCCGCCCTGCTGAAGCGGCCGGTGTCGGAGATCATGACGACGGTGGTGGCGACGTGCACCCCGCGTGATTCGGTGGACGACCTGAGTGTGCTGATGACCCAGCGCCGGGTGCGGCACGTGCCGGTCGTGGAGGGCGGGCGCCTGGTCGGGATCGTCAGCATCGGCGACGTGGTGAAGAGCCGGATGGAGGAACTGGAGGCGACGCAGCAGCAACTGGCCGCCTACATCGCGCAGGGCTGAGCCGGCCGGACCGCCTCTCTCGCCGTCGCGGTTCACCCGGCTGAAGGCTGGGCCCACCCTTCCAGCACCCGGTCCAGATCCGCCCGGATCCGCTCCCGGGCGTCGGCGCGCGGCACGCCGTCCATGAGCAGCCGGTCGTAGGCGGTGTCGAGGTGCCGTACCGAGGCGATCACCGCGAGCCGCACGGCTTCCTCGTCGAGCGCCCGCCCGGCCGCGGACCGCCCGACGCGCCCGCTGCCCCTGGTCCCCGCGTGCTCGGCGATCAACTGGGCCCGCTCGGCCGGGCAGCCCGGGTACAGCCGCCGGACGACCTCCGCGAACGCGGCCTGGAACTCGACGTCCTGTGCGGCCCGGCGGTACGCGTCCCGTTCCCGGCGCCGGGCGCGGACGTCCTCGTCGGCGAGGCACTGCTGTTCGGCGCGTTCGAGCGCGGCTTCCTCGACCAGGATCCCTTGCCGCTCATGGCGTTTGCGCCGCCGGTTGAACCGCAGGACCAGCACGGCGAGGGTGCTCTCCAGCTTCGCGCGGCGGGACAGCGCGGCGTTGCCGGCGGGCAGGAAGACCAGGTGGTCGAAGTCGGCGCAGGCGAGGCACAGGTGGCCGTCACCCTCGGGCAGGTGCAGGTCCCCGGTCGCGCCACGGGTCGCGCACCCGGCGCAGGTCCAGTCGTTGCCGGCGATGGTCACGGCGAGGTCCGGCGCCTTGTTCTGCCGCTCGGTGAGACGTGCGCGTTGCTTGTCCGTCAGTCCTGGGGCCAGCCAATGGGTGCGGCACAGCTGATCGAGCGCGTCGTCCTCGGTGAACCGCAGGTCGCGGCGATCTCGGGTGCCCGCGACGTAAGCGCTGTCGGACGGGCTCAGCCCGTTCGCGCGCGCCCAGTCGCCCAGGCACTCCAGGGCTTCGGCGATGCGCGCGGTGCCGACGGGCAGTTCCTTGGCGAGGGGGCTGAACCGCCCGCGGCGCCACTCTTCGACGCGGGAGGGATGCACCCAGCCGAGTGCGGTGAACACCTCGACTGGGGCGACGTACTTGCGCTGGGCGAGCGCGGCGCCCGCCACGGAGGCGACGCGGTTGTGCAGTTTGGCGGCCATCGGCCCGGAATTCTAACCGCGGTCCCTGCTTCCACCAGGAGCCGCGGTAGCAGGTCAGGGCAATTCGCTCACGGTCGGCCGCAGGGCGCTGATCCCGGCCGTCAGCGCGGCACGTCCCCTGCCGAAGCTCGTCCCCAGCGGCAGCTCGGTCAGCAGCACGGCGACGTAGCGGTAGTCCTGCCCCACGAGCCCGGTCGTGTTCAGCACGACGGCCCGGTTGATCTCCATCCAGCCCTGCTTCACCGCGCGCGGAAGCCCAGGCAGGCCGTCGGGGATGCCGAAGTACTGCGGGAAGCCGTCCGCGGCCGGGGTCCGGATCGCCGCCAGCCCGTCGAGGATCGGCTGCCGCGCCTCGGGTGGCACCTCGGTGGCCAGGTAGCGGTAGATGGCCACCAGGTCGTTCGGGGTCGTCCTGGTCATCTCCCACTGGTCGGAAATCCGCGGCGGATGCGTGTTCTGCAGGTTCATCAGATCAGCCATCCGCGTGATGATCGATCCGCGCCCGCCCGAGTTCCAGAGCGATTCGGCGTCGCCGTCGTGGCTGAGCGACAGCATTTCGACGATGCGCTCGCGCTGTCCCTCGCTGGGGGCGTGCCACCCGCCGGTGTGCAGCACGTCGATCGCCATCAGGAGCTTGACCACCGACGCCGCGTAGAACTGCCGGTCCCCGTTCGCGGAGGCCAGCAGTTCACCGGTGGCCGTGTCGTACAGGGCGAGGCCGACGGTGGTCCCGGACACCTCGTGGGTGACCGCACCGGTCGCGGCGGCGGCGAGCCGCGTGCGCTCGTCGGCGGTCAGCGTCGAGTGCGTGGTGCTGACCGGTGTGCTCGACGACGCCGTGCCGGACGGTGGCAGGGTGCTGGGCGGCGGCAGGGTGCTGGGCGCCGCGACGGGCACCGAACCGGTGTCCGCCTCGCCGATCGTCAGCGAGGTGACGACCACGGCTGTGGCGACTCCCGCGCCCACCCCGGCGAGCACGACGCGCCATTTCATGCCCCGCATAACGTCCACCTAATCGGATTCGTGCCCCGCGGAGGTAACCGTACGGTAAAACCGCGCGATCTCATGTCGATCTTCGTCAGGTCGGGTGGAATCTACTGTGGACCGAACGGAGCAGGGCGGGCACCCTACCGCACACCCCTGACAGGAACGCGTCAGCGGCCCGCGCGGGCGGGAAGTTGTCCACATCGTCCTGAACCATCCACAGAATCCCGTTCTGTTTCGGGAAGACCGGTTTTTTGCCCCATAGTGGATTCATGACTTCCACGACCACCGACACCGGCACGGACGGCCGGATCACCGTCCGCATCTCCGACCCGGGCGAGCTGATCGCGGCGGTGCCGCATCTCCTGACGTACCGGCCCGGCCCGTCCGTCGTCCTGCTCAACCACGGCGGCCGGGAAAGCCCGATCACGCCCGTGATCCGCGCCGATCTGCCCGACTCGACGTGCGAGCCGGATGCGGCCCGTGAGCTCGTGCGCGCCGTGCTCCGACATCCCGGCGCCGGGGTGACGGTCGTGATCATCGGCCGCCGCCCCGGCCACCGGGCGCCGCCGGGCCGGATACCGCACCACGGCCTGGCCCGCCGGTTGATGTCCGCCTTCGGGGACGCCGGACGGCCGGTCGACCACGCACTGTGGGTGCCGGAGATCCGCGGTGGAGCGCGGTGGCGGTGCTACCACGAGGTGTGTCTGCGGGGCGTGCTGCCGGACGATCGGGAAACCGTGCTGGCCGCGACGATGGCGACGACGGGCCAGGTGACCTACGGCAGCCGCGGGGAAGTGGCACGACTGCTCGACCCGGACGACCCAGCCGCCATCACCCGGCGACAACGCATGCTGGACGCAGCGATCGACAATTGGCCGACGAGACCGGACTTTGCCGCTACGGACAGCCCCGACGAGCCCAAACAGGCCACGGGGGGCAGTGCCGCACGGGACTGGTTCGGCGCGACGGAGGTTGCTGATCGGACTGCCGCGGGTGGTGCCGCGCCGGGCGGTTTCGGTGAGGTGGCGCCCAGTGGGCTGGCCGCGGCGGGCAGTTCCGCACCGGAGTGGTTCGGTGCGACGGAGGTTGCTGATCGGACTGCTGTGGGTGGTGCCGCGCCGGGGGGTTTCGGTGAGGTGGCGTCCGGTGGGCTGGCCGCGGCGGGCAGTTCCGAGGAGGCGAAGCGTGCCGCGGCGAGCAGTTCCGCAGTGGACTCGCACGTCGAGGCGGAGCGGGCAGCTGAGGACCGGGTCGCACCGGACTGGTTCGGCGAGGCGCAGTCGGCCGAGCACCTCGCCGTCGTCCGCGCCGCCCTGGCGCGGGCCGTCGCGGGCGACTTCGACCTGAGCGACGAGGACGTGGTGTCCCTGGCAATGGCCCTGTCGGACCTCACGGTGCGCGACCGTTGCCTCACGACGGCCGACCCGCCCGGCGAACCCCCGGCCACCGCCGCCGAACGGCTGTGGCTCGAACTCGTGCGCCGCACCCCGATGCCGGAACGCGCCGAGCCGGCCGTGCTGCTCGGCTACTCGGCCTACCGCCGCGGCGACGGCGTCCTGGCCGCCCTGGCGTTCGACAACGCGCTGGCCGCCCACCCCGGCCACCGCCTCGCGGAGCTCCTCCGGATCTGCCTCAGCCACCAACTCCCACCCGAAACGCTGCGCCGCCTGAGCGACTGCCAGGAAGGAGGCCTCATGCCCACATGACCCAGTCGTAAGCGCCAGCGCGCAAACGCATGACGATGGGCCCCTGGGGAGGTCGGCTACGGCAGGGCCAGCTGTGGAGGCCGGTCAGGCACATCAGTGGCGGAGCAGACTCCCGACCGGCATCAGCCGCCCAGGCCAGGCCGTTCGGGCGGCGCCGACCCCAGCCACCGAGTGGATCAGCCGCCGAGTGCCTTGCGCTCCTGCGTGAAGCGCCAGGCGTCGCGGACGATGCCTTCCAGGTCGGCGCGCTCGGGCTTCCAGCCGAGCTCCTCGCGGGCCCGGTCGCTGGCGGCCACCAGGATCGCGGGGTCCCCGGCGCGGCGCGGCGCAACCTCGGCCGGGATCGGGTGCCCGGTCACGGCCCGGCACGCCTCGATGACCTGGCGCACGGAGAACCCGGTGCCGTTGCCCAGGTTGTAGATGCGGTGTTCACCGGCCCGCGCGTGCGTCAGCGCGAGCAGGTGGGCGTCGGCGAGGTCGGCGACGTGGATGTAGTCGCGAACGGCCGTGCCGTCGTCGGTGGGGTAGTCCTCGCCGAAGATGCCGATGTGCGGGCGGTCCCCGGTGGCCACCTGCAGCACCAGCGGGATCAGGTGGGTCTCCGTGGTGTGCCGCTCCCCGAAGCGACCGTACGCGCCGGCGACGTTGAAGTACCGCAGGCTCACGGCAGCCAGTCCGTGCGCCCGCGCGTAGCTGGTGATCGCGTGGTCGATGGCGAGCTTCGACGCACCGTAGGTGTTGGTCGGCATCGTGGGCGCGGTCTCCGGGATCGGGCTGCGCTCCGGCTCACCGTAGGTGGCCGCCGTGGAGGAGAAGACCAGGCGCGGCGTGCCGTGCGCACGCATCGCGTCCAGCAAACGGATGGAGGTGATCACGTTCCCGTGCCAGTACTTGGCCGGGTCCTGCATCGACTCGCCGACGAGGGACTTCGCCGCGAAGTGCAGCACGCCGTCGAAACCCTCGCCGAGCAGGGACGCCGTCGCGTCGGCGGCGTCGCCCTCGACGAAGCGCGCGCCGTCGGGGACGGCGTCCGCGTGGCCGGTGGACAGGTCGTCCACGACGACGACCTCGTGCCCGGCCTCCAGCAGGCGGGCCGTGCAGACGCTGCCGACGTAACCGGCACCGCCCGTGACGATCAGCTTGAGGCGCGAGGAGTCGGAAGCCATGGTCTCGTCGGAAGCCTTTCTCGAGAACGAAAAGGAGGTGTCGCCAGTGTGGACCAGCAACCTGTGAGCCACGCACAGGTCCGGCCCCGCCGAATTACAGCTCGTCGCGTCCGGCGCCGGGCGACGGGACCGCCACGAAGGCACGCGGCGCGCGGTAGCCCGCGCGGTCGAAGGCCTCCGTGACCGCCACCTCGACGGTGTCCACAGCGGACTCGGGCACGAGGGCGATCGCGGTGCCGCCGAACCCGCCGCCGGTCATCCGCGCGCCGAGGGCGCCGTTGGCCTCCGCGACCTCCACGGCGAGGTCCAGCTCCGGGCAGGAGATCCGGTAGTCGTCGCGCATGCTGACGTGCGAAGCGGTGAGCAGCGGTCCGATGTCGCCGATCCGGCCGTCCCGGAGCAGGGCGACGACGTCGAGCACGCGCTGGTTCTCCGTCACCACGTGGCGGACGAGCGGGCCGAGCTCGGCGGGCAGCTGCGCGAGCGCGCCGTCCAGGTCGCCGGGGTCCACGTCCCGCAGCGCCTTGACGCCGAGCAGGTCGGCCGCGCGTTCGGTGCCCTTGCGGCGCTCGCCGTAGCCGCCCTCGCTGTGGGCGTGCTTGACGCGCGTGTCGATGGCCAGGATGCGCAGGCCCGCGGCCGCGGCGTCGAACGGCACCTGCTCCATCTCGCCGGAGCGGACGTCGAGGAACAGCACGTGACCGTCGACGCAGCACAGCGAAGCGGTCTGGTCGAGCACGCCGGTCGGGGCGCCGACGAAGTCGTTCTCGGCGCGCTGGGCCCAGCGGGCGATCTCAGCTCGCCGCTCCAGGCCCGGGTCGTCTTCGCCGGCCAGCCCGAGCAGGGCCAGCGCCACCGCGCACTCCAGCGCGGCGGAGGAGGACAGCCCGGCTCCGGTGGGGACGTCACCGGCCAGGACTACGTCGGCGCCGCGCTCGACACCGTGGTCGCGCAGCACCCACGCCACCCCGGCCGGGTACGCGGCCCAGCCGTCGACACCACCAGGACGGAGATCGGGGATCGTGACCGGCCGGGCTTCCTGGATGCGCCCGTCGGAGCCGAGGGTGGACACGGTGAGGACCTGGTCGGCGCGCGGGGACGCGGCGGCGGCCAGCCGGTGCGGCAGGGCGAACGGCAGCACGAAACCGTCGTTGTAGTCGGTGTGCTCGCCGATCAGGTTGACCCGGCCCGGCGCGGACCACACGCCGGACGGGGGCCGCCCGTGCACGGACCGGAACGCCTCCGCGGCCTCGCTCGCGGAGCTCACTTGGCCTGCGCCAGAACCGCGTGCAGCACCGACATGGGCACCTGGACCGCGCCCAGCTCACCGGTCAGCTCCGCGGTGCCGCCGCCGTCCGCGCGGCGTACCGACACGACGCTGCCGGGGGCGACTCCCGCCTTCTTCAGGTCCACCATCAGCTTCTCGTCGAGCTGGATGTGCTCGGCCAGGCGCCGGATCTCCGCCTTGCCGCCGCCGGACCGCGCGAAGTCGTCCAGCCGCACCAGGTCGGCCTCGGCGGGCGGCGCGGGCAGCCCGCCCTCGCCGAGCTTGTCCAGACCAGGGATCGGGTTGCCGTAGGGCGAGGTGGTCGGGTGGTCGAGCAGCCGGACCAGCTTGCGCTCCACCGCCTCGCTCATCACGTGCTCCCAGTGGCAGGCCTCGGTGTGCACGTGCTCCCACTCCAGCCCGATCACGTCGAGCAGCAGCCGCTCCGCGAGGCGGTGCTTGCGCATGACGGCGATGGCCAGCTCCCGGCCGTGGTCGGTGAGTTGCAGGTGGCGGTCGTCGGCGACGCGCACCAGTCCGTCGCGTTCCATGCGGGCCACCGTCTGACTGACTGTCGGACCGCTCTGCTGCAGCCGCTCGGCGATGCGGGCGCGCAGCGGTACGACACCTTCCTCTTCGAGCTCGAAGATGGTCTTCAAGTACATCTCTGTGGTGTCGATGAGATCGTTCACGATGTCCCCTTCGTCCGCGACAATCCATGGTAGTCGTTCCGGGCGACGGTCACCCCAGGTGACCGGGAGGATAATCCCGCTCCTCACGGCTACCATCGGACGTCATGCAGCCCGCCGTCGTCTGGGATCCCGCCCTCCTCGGTTACGACCTCGGCGGTGAGCACCCGTTCAACCCGGTCCGGCTCGACCTCACCGTGCGGCTCGCCACTGAGCTGGGGGTCCTCGACGGCGTGGAACTGCTCGTGCCCGAGCCCGCCACCGATACCGAGTTGTACCGCATCCACGCTGAGGAGTACCTGGCGGCGGTCAAGCTCGCGCCGACCGCGGGCTGGGACGTCGGCCACGGCCTCGGCACCGCCGACAACCCGGTGTTCAGCGACATGCACGACGCCTCCGCCCTGGTGGTCGGCTCGACCCTGCTCGGGGCGCGCAAGATCGCCGACGGCGAGGCGCGGCGTGCGGTGAACATCGCTGGTGGCCTCCACCACGCCATGCGCGACCACGCCGCCGGGTTCTGCGTCTACAACGACTGCGCGGTGGCCATCTCCTGGCTGCTCGACCACGGTTTCGACCGCATCGCCTACGTCGACACCGACGTCCACCACGGCGACGGCGTGCAGGCCGCCTTCTACGGCGACCCCCGCGTGCTCACGGTCTCGCTGCACCAGCACCCGTTCACGCTGTGGCCGGGCACCGGGTACAGCGCCGAGACCGGGTCCGGCGAGGCCGAGGGCACGTCGGTGAACGTGCCGCTGCCGCCCGGCACCCGCGACGCCGGCTGGTTGCGTGCCTTCCATGCGGTCGTGCCGTCGCTGCTCGAGGTGTTCCGGCCACAGATCCTGGTCACCCAGTGCGGCGTCGACTCCCACGAGGAGGACCCGCTCGCGGACCTCGCGTTGTCCGTCGACGGTCACCGGACCATTTACGCTACTCTCCGTGACCTCGCTGAGCGTCACGCCGAGGGCAGGTGGCTCGCCGTCGGCGGGGGCGGGTATCAGCTGATCCGGGTCGTGCCGCGCTCGTGGACGCACCTCATGGCGACGGTCCTAGACCGCGACGTGAAGCCCGAGACGCCGCTGCCGCCCAACTGGGTCAACACCGTCCTGCGGGCCGCGCCGAGCGCTGAGCTGCCGCCGGAGATGACCGACGGCCGGGACACCACGTTCCGCTCGTGGGGGGACGGGGCGGACGACCCGGTCGATGTCGCGATCCGGGACACGCGCCGCGCGCTGTTCCCGCTGCACGGCCTGGACCCGGACGACCCGAGGGACTGACCCGACCGATCCGAGGAATCGACGTGAGATGAGCAGGAGCGACAAGCCCGACGGCCCCCACGAGGACGAGCCCCGCGGAGCCGCACCGGCCGGCAGGCCCGACCAGGTTCAGGGGGATGGCGCGCCGGAGGAGGAGAGCACGGAGGGCGACCTCGGCGCGACCGCGGGTGCCGGCGGACGGGCCGCTGCCGGCCGGAATCGGGGCGACAGCGCGGGCGGTGGCCAAGCCGCCCGTGGCGGCTCCGGGCCGAGCGGGGTGGGCAGTGTCGGTGGTGGCGGGGCCTCCGGTGGTGCGCAGGCCGCCGGTGGTGGGGCCTCTGGTGGTGGCCAGGCCGCCGGTGGCGGCTTGGGGTCGGGCGGCGGTGTGGGCAGTGTCGGTGGTGGCGGGGCCTCCGGTGGTGAGCGAGCGGCCGGTGGCGAGGTCGCCGGTGGTGCGCAGGCCGCCGGTGGCGGCTTTGGGTCGGGCGCCGGTGTGGGCAGTGTCGGTCGTGGTGGGGCCTCCGGTGGTGCGCGAGCGGCCGGTGGCGAGGCCTCCGGTGGTGAGCGAGCGGCCGGTGATGAGGCCTCTGGTGGTGCGCAGGTCGCCGGTGGCGGCTCGGGGTTGGGCGGCGGTGTCGATCAGGAGCAGGTGGGTGGCGCTGACGTGGGCAGTGATCAGGGCAGTGCGGGCGGCAGCGGGGAGCAGGAGCAGCTGACCGGTGCCGGCGAGCGTGGGGGCGCGGGGCAGACGCAGGTGAGCGGCGCCGGTGAGCGCGGTGGTGCTGGCCGCGGTGGTGCTGGTGGGCCGAGCGGTGCTGGTGAGCGCGGCACTGGTGGCCGCGGTGGTGCTGGTGAGCGGAGCGGCGCCGGTGAACGCGGCACTGGTGGCCGCGGTGGTGCTGGTGAGCGGAGCGGCGCCGGTGAACGCGGCAGCGCTGGCCGCGGTGGTGCTGGTGGGCCGAGCGGTGCCGGTGAGCGCGGTGGTGCCGAGGAGCGTGGTGCTGCCGGTGCGTCCAGCGATGCCGGCCAGGAGCCAGCCCCCCGTGGCGCGTCCGGCGGCGCCGGTCCCGGGCGGGCGGCCGGCGCGGGTGAGGGCGCGAACCGGGAGAAGCACGGGCCCCGTGATCCCTACGACTATCCCCGCCATTGGGAGGCCGACGTCCTGCTCAGCGACGGCGGCACCGTCCACTTGCGACCCATCGTGCCGAGTGACGCCGACGCCCTCGTCGCCTTCCACGGCAAGCTTTCCGAGCGCACCCGGTACCTCCGCTACTTCGGCGCCTACCCGCGCATCCCGCAGCGGGACCTCGAACGGTTCTCCGTCGTCGACCACCACGACCGCGTGGCGTTCGTCGCCCTGCTCGGGGACGACATCATCGCCGTGGGGCGGTACGAGCGGCTCGGCGACGGGCCCTCGGCCGAGGTGGCGTTCGTCGTGGACGACGCGCACCAGGGGCGCGGCGTCGGGTCGATCCTGCTGGAACACCTGGCCGCCGCCGCGTCCGAGAGCGGCCTGCGCCGGTTCGTCGCCGAGGTCCTCGCCGAGAACGCCGCCATGGTGCGCGTCTTCCGCGACGCCGGTTACCAGGTCAGCCGCGCCATCGAGGAGGGCGTGCTGCACCTGGAGTTCGACATCGACCCCACCGAGGAGTCCCTCGCCGTCGCCCGCGCTCGCGAACAGGCCGCCGAGGCGCGCAGCGTCTACAACCTCCTCCACCCGCGGTCGGTCGCGGTCATCGGCGCCTCGGCCGACCCCACGAAGGTCGGCTACTCGGTTCTGTCCAACCTGCTCGCCGCGGACTTCGCGGGCACCGTCTACCCGGTCAACCCGGAGCACCGCTCGGTGCGCGGCGTGCGCGCGTATCCGTCCGTTGTGGACATCCCGGACCCGGTGGACCTCGCCGTCGTGGCGGTGCCCGCGGACCAGGTCGAGTCCGTGTTGGACGGTGCGCTCGCCAAGGGCGTCAAGACCTTGCTGATCGTCACCGCCGGTTTCGGCGAGGCGGGCCCGCACGGCCTGCACGCCGAGCTGCGCCTCGTCGGCGAGGCACGCGCGCACGGCATGCGCGTGGTCGGCCCGAACGCCCTCGGCGTGCTCAACACCGATCCGGCGGTCCGGCTCAACGCCACCCTCGCCCCGCGCCTGCCCAAACGGGGCCGCGCCGGGTTCTTCTGCCAGTCCGGCGCCCTGGGCACCGCGATCCTCGCCGACGCCGAAGCGCGCGGCCTCGGCCTGTCGACGTTCGTGTCCGCGGGCAACCGCGCCGACGTCTCCGGCAACGACCTGCTGCAGTACTGGGAGACCGACACCAGCACCGACCTCGTCCTGCTCTACCTCGAATCGTTCGGCAACCCGCGCAAGTTCGCCCGCCTCGCCCGGCGGCTCGGGCGCAGCAAGCCGATCGTCGCGGTCAAGTCCGGGCGGCACGCCGTCCGCCCGCAGCTGGCCGCGACCTCCGCCGAGGTCGACGAGTCGAGCGTGCAGGCGCTGTTCGAGCAGGCCGGTGTGGTGCGGGTGGAGACGCTGGCCCAGCTGTTCGACACCGCGCTCGTGTTCGCCCACCAGCCGTTGCCCGCGGGGCCGCGGATCGGGATCGTCGGCAACTCCAGCGCGATCGGCCTGCTCGCCGCCGACACGGCCCGCGCGCAGGGGCTGCGGCTCGCGTTCGACCCGGTGGACGTCGGGCCGCAGGCGGGTCCGGAGGACTTCGCCGCGGCGGTCCGGGAGGCGCTGAACAACCCGGAGACCGACGCGCTGGTCGCGGTGTTCGTGCCGCCGCTGTCGATCCCGGGCAGCACGTACGCGCGGGCGCTGCGCGAGGCGGCGCAGGAGCTGGACCAGGGCAAACCGATCGTGTCGACGTTCCTCGCCGCCGAGGGCGTGCCGGACGAACTGGCCGTGCCGGGACCGGACGGCGCCCCCGGGCGCGGGTCGATCCCGTCCTATCCCAGCCCGGAACGCGCCGTGAACGCGCTGGCGAAGGTCGTGCGGTACGCGGCGTGGCGGCAGCGGCCGCAGGGCACGCTCATCCGCCCCGACGGGCTGCACGTCGAGCAGGCCGAGCAGGTCGTGCGGGAGATCCTGGCCGGCGGCGACAAGAACGTGGTGCTCGAGGACGCCGACATCGTGCGGCTGCTCGGGTGCTACGGCATCGACGTGGTGCCGTTCCGGGTGGTGTCGAGCGCCGAGGCCGCGGTCCAGGCCGCGGAGGAGCTCGGCTACCCGGTCACGGTGAAGGCCGTGGACGAACGCCTGCGCGGACGGCCGGACCTCGCGGGCGTGCGGCTGGACCTGGCGTCGCCGGACGCGGTCCGGCGCGGGTACGAGGACCTGAGCGAGGTGTCCGGCGAGCGCGACGTCTACGTGCAGAAGATGGCGCCGAAGGGCATCTCGTGCCTGATCGGCCTGCAGGACGACCCGTCGTTCGGCAGTCTGGTGTCGTTCGGGTTGTCGGGGCTGGTGAGCACGCTGCTGGGGGACCGGGCGTACCGGGCGGTGCCGCTGACCGATGTGGACGCCGCGACGCTCATCCGCGAGCCGAAGAGCGCCCCCCTGCTGACCGGCTACCGCGGCGACGAGCCCGCGGACCTGGCGGCGCTGCAGGACATGGTGCTGCGGGTGGCGGCGCTGGCGGAGGACCACCCCGAGGTGCGGGCGCTGACGCTGGACCCGGTGATGGCCTCGCCGGAGGGCGCGTTCGTGGCCAACGCGCGCATCGTGCTCGGCCCGCCGCCGGCCCGGCCGGACACCGGGCCCCGGCGGCTGCGCCCGATCAACGCGACGTTCTGACGGAAGCGGTGACAGGCGTAGTGCGGCTTGAGATTTTCTCAGTGCCGTCGTGTCAAGGTGAGGCCGAGGACATCGGAAACAAGGATGAGTGTGCGCTCTTCACCTATCGACGTGCGGCACGAAGGCGTTGCCACGACGGATGACAGCCGCGACCAGCGGGCCCGCAAACTCGCGATCTGGCTTGCCGGGTGGGCGTTCGTCTACGGCTGCTACCGCGCCTACTACGCCTTCGGCGGCACGTTCGGCATGATCGGTGAGCCGGTTTCGAAGCCGGTTTTCCAGGCGATCAACGCTGCCGGAGCCGCCATCATCATGGCCGCGGCGGTTCTTCCGCTGATCCTCGCCAGGCCGGCCCTGCGGCGGGCGTTGCCGTTCTTCGGCTGGGCCGGCGCGGTCGGGTGCTGCATGCACGCCGTGGTCAACTGGACGTTGCGGGTGCTCAGCGTCACGGGCGTACACCCCACCGAGTTGCCGGGCAGTGTCTGGGTTTCCTATGACCGGAACGTCGCCGATCTGCAGGACCTGTTCCTGAACGAACCGTGGTTCTTCGTGGAAGGTCTGCTGTGGGGTGCGCTGGCTCTGGTGTTCGTGCGTGCGTCCCGGCGCCGCCTCTGGCTGACGACCGCTGTCGCGGCGATGGTGTTGACGTCCGCGCTGGGGATCTTGACGGGCGTCGGACTCCTGGACTCCTTCATCGTCCTCTGAGGGCACGCGTCCAGGCCGGATCGCAACACTCCGTCCCCTCCGCCGCCAGCTGCCGTTTCACGATCTTGTACGTGGATGTCCTCGGGAGTTCGTTGACGAGGCGCACGAACCGTGGCAGCTGCTTCGGCCCGAGGTCGGGTTGCGCGGCGAGGAACTCCCCGAACTCCTCGGGCGACAGCGGCCCCGACAGCACCAGCGCGGCCATCACCTGGTCGCCCACCGCCGGATCCGGCACCGCGTACACCGCCGCCTCCGCGATCGCCGGGTGCCGCAGCAGGATCCGCTCGATGGGCGCGGTGCCGAGGTTCTCGCCGTCGACCCGCAGCCAGTCCCCGAGCCGCCCGGCGAAGAAGCAGAACCCGTTCTCGTCCACGTACGCCAGGTCCCCGGTGTGGTACCGGCCGTCGCGGAGTCGCTCGGCGTCCGCCTCCGGGTTGTTGTAGTAGCCCGCGAACGCCCCCGCACCGGCGGTGTTCACCAGCTCCCCGACCACCCCGGGCGGGCACTCCGAGCCGGTCTCCGGGTCCAGCACCGCGACCCCCTCCGGCAGCGGGCCCAGCGACCCCGGCGGCGTGTCCGGCGTCCGCGCGAACCCGATCCCGCCCTCGGTCGAGCCGAACGCGTCCACCACGTGGCAGCCGAACCGGCGGCCGAACTCGGCCAGGTCCGCCTCCGCGCCCTCGTTGCCGTAGACGATCCGCAGCGGGTTGTCCGCGTCGTCCGGCAACTCGGGCGTCGCCAGCACGTAGGACAGCGGCTTGCCCACGTAGTTCGCGTAGGTGGCGCCGAACCGACGCACGTCGGGCAGGAAACCGGACGCCGAGAACCGCCGCCGCATCGCCAGGGCAGCGCCCGCGGCGAGCCCGACCGACCACCCGGCCATGATCGCGTTGGAGTGGAACATCGGCATGGACAGGTACACGCAGTCCGAACCGGACAGTCCGAACCGGGAGGCGAGCATCTGCCCGGGGAAGGCGATCTTCTCGTGCGTGCACCGCACCGCCTTCGGGTCGCCGCTGGTGCCGGAGGTGAAGATGAGCATCAGCAGGTCCGAAGGCGTTGCGCGCACCGGGGACAGCGGAGCGCCCGCGCACGAATCCAGCAACGCGGCCCACTCCGGCCCGTCCAGGTCCAGCACCGGCACGTCCACCCCGTCCAGCAGCGCCGCGTGCCGCCCCTCGGTGAGCACCAGCTGGCAGTCGGCGAGCCGGATGTCCCGCTCCAGCGCCGCGCCCCGGCGCGTCGGGTTCAGGCCGACCAGCACCGATCCCGCGAACGCGCACCCGCCGAGCAGGAACGAGAACGACGGCACGTTGTCCGCCAGCACACCCACGTGCTTCACCGGCCCGGTCAGCAGCGAACGCAACACCGCCGCGTGGTCGGCGCACTGCTGCACGTGTTCCCGCCACGTCCACGCCGAGTCCTCGAACCGCAGGCCGGGGCCGTCGTCCGCGGCGCGCGCCAGCAGCATCTCGGTGACCGTCATGACGTCGCGAGCAGCTCGCCCAGCACCCGCAGCTGCGCCGTCGCCCCGCCGAGGGCGAACTCCAGCCGCTTGGCCGCCACGAAGTACCGGTGCAACTCGTGGTCGGTGTCGATGCCGACCCCGCCGTGGATATGGACCGCGGTGTGCGCGACGCGGTGCCCGGCCTCGGCGGCCCAGTACTTCGCCGTCGCGACCTCCGGCGCTGCGGGCAGCCCCTCCGACAGGCGCCACGCGGCTTGCCACAGCGTCAGCCGCACGGCTTCGACGTCGATGTAGGCGTCCGCCAGTCGCTGCCGCACCGCCTGGAAGGCACCGATCGCGTGCCCGAACTGCTCGCGCTGGCGCGCGTACTCCGCCGTGCGGTGCAACGCGCTCTCCAGCACGCCGAGCTGCTGCGCACACAACCCGACAGTCGCGTGTTCGAGCAGGGACACCGCTGGCAACCGCGAAGCCGCGACGCCGTTCAGCTCGACCAGTCCGGCGTCGGCGTGGTCGACCACGCTCTGCGCCCGCACCCCGTCCGCCGCGACGACGAACACCGCCGTCCCCTCGGACGTGTGCGCGGGCACGACCAGCGCGTCGGCGAACGCGGCGAACGGCACCGCCGTCTGCGCCCCGGACACCCGCCAGCCCCCGCCGTCCGGTTCCGCCGTGAAGCCGCACGGCGCGCCCGCGTCCGGCAGGGCCAGCGCCAGCACCGCCTGACCACGCACCGCCGGCACGACCCACTCCTCGATCAGCTGCCCGTCCCCGGCCTCGGCGATCGCGGACGCGGCCACCACGGTCGGCAGGTACGGCACCTCGGCGACGGTCCGGCCGATCTCGGTCAGCACCGCGCACTGCCCGAGCAGCCCGAGGCCGCCGCCCCCGACCGCGGTGGGCAGCGCCGCGTCGATCACCCCGGCCCCCGCCAGCTCCTGCCACACCGCGCGGTCGAACCCGCCCTCGCCGTGCGGGCTCGCCGAAGCGCGCTCGGACAGGATGCGGCCGGCGAGCGCGGCCAGTTCGGTGACGTCCGCACTCAACGCGAAGTCCACGGGTTCCTCCTCAGCGGGTCACGGGCAGGGACAGGGCGGTCGCCGCGATCAGGTCGCGCTGGATCTCGTTCGTGCCGCCGCCGAAGGTCAGGATCAGCGCCGAGCGGTGCGCCCGTTCCAGCCGTCCGCGCAGCACAGCGCCAGGGGAGCCGGCGCGCACCACCGCGCCCGGCCCGACGACCTCCATCAGCAGCCGGTACGCCTCGATCGCCAGCTCGGTGCCGAACACCTTCGTCGCCGAGGCCTCCGCCGCGCCCAGCTCGTCCGAGCCCGCGGCCCAGGCGATCCGCCAGTTGCGCAGCTTGAGGTACTCGGCGTGGGCGTGCACGCGGGCCAGGTGCATCCGGACCCACTCGGCGTCGATGACCCGGCTGCCGTCCGGCTGCTTGGTCTCCTGCGCCCACCTCCGCACCTCGTCCAGCGCGGAGATGATCGGCGCGGCCGAGGTCAGCGCCACGCGCTCGTGGTTGAGCTGGTTGGTGATGAGCGGCCAGCCCGCGTTCTCGTCGGCGATCCGGGCGGACACCGGCACGCGCACGTCGTCGTAGTAGGTCGCGCTCGTGCCCGGTCCGGCGACGGTGCGCACCTTCGTCCAGGAGAAGCCGGGCGCGTCGGTCGGCACGACCAGGATGCTCAGCCCCTTGTGCCGTTTCGCGTCCGGGTCGGTGCGCGCGGCTAGCCACACGTAGTCGGCGTACTCGATCAGGCTCGTCCACATCTTCTGGCCGTTGACGATGTAGGAGTCGCCGTCCCGGACCGCGCGGGTGCGCAGGGACGCGAGGTCGGTGCCCGCCTCCGGCTCCGAGTAGCCGATCGAGAAGTGCAGCTCGCCGCCGGCGATGCGCGGCAGGTAGAACGCCTTCTGCTCCGGCGTGCCGAACCGCATGATCGTGGGCCCGATCGTGTTGACCGTCAGGAACGGCACCGGCACCCCGGCCACGGCCGCCTCGTCGGTGAAGACGAGCTGGTCGAGCATGGGCCTGGCCTGCCCGCCCCACTCCTCCGGCCACCCGATCGCGAGCCACCCGTCCCGGCCCAGCTCGCGCACGATCTCCTTGTAGGCCTTGCCATCCCCGTACTCGCCGCCGTCCCCGGCCAGCGCCTCGCGCCGTTCCGGGGTCATCAGCCTGGCGAAATAGTCGCGCAGTTCGTCGCGCAGCCGGTCCTGCTCGGGCGTGTAGCTGATCCGCATGCGTCACCTCCGGCCCGCCCGGTCGTTGCTGGAAGCAGACCGGTCCGTGGCGCTAGTCTAGAACACGTTCTATTTCTATCAGCTCCGCCGCCGAGGAGGAAAGCCATGGAGGTCGCCGTCGACCGGTCGCTGTGCGAGGCGAACGAGGTGTGCATCGGGTTCGCGCCCGCCGCCTTCGAGCTGGATGACGACGAGGAGTTGCGCATCGTTCACCCGTCGGTGCCCGAATCAGAAGTAGAACGTGTTTCGCAAGCGATCGCGGCTTGCCCCAAGAATGCGCTGTTCACCGTCGAGTAAACGGCAGAAACTGGGGCTTGTCCGGGACGAGAACAGATTCTAGTCTGACCGTCGTGGAAGGTATGCGGGAACCGCGGGTGGCCATCGTGACCGGCGCCGGGGCGGGACTGGGCCGGGCGGAGGCACTGGCGCTGGCCCGTTCGGGCGCCTCGGTCGTCCTCAACGACGTCACGGAGGCCGCGAAAACCGTCGTCGAGGAGATCGAAGCCGAGGGCGGGCGGGCGCTGCTCGTCACCGGGGACGTGGGCGAGCGCGCCACCGCCGACGCCCTCGTCGAAGCCGCGCTCGACCACTTCGGCGGGCTGCACGTCGTCGTCAACAACGCCGGGGTGCTGCGCGACCGGATGCTGTTCTCGATGTCCGACGAGGAGTGGGACACCGTGATCCGGGTGCACCTGCGCGGGCATTTCCTGTTGTCCCGCAACGCCACCGCGCACTGGCGCGCCCAATCCAAGGCCACCGGCGCGCCGGTGTTCGCGCGGATCGTCAACACCGCGTCCGAGGCGTTCCTCGTCGGATCCGCCGGTCAGCCCAACTACGCGGCCGCCAAGGCCGGCATCGTGGGCCTCACCGTCGCCACCGCCCGGGGCGCCGCGCGGTACGGCGTGCGGGCCAACGCCATCTGCCCGCGTGCGCGCACCGCCATGACCGCCGCGGTCTTCGGCGACGCGCCGGACGGCGGCGTCGATCCCTTGTCGGTGGACCACGTCGCCCCGTTCGTCGCGTTCCTCGCCTCGGAGCGGGCGGACCGCATCAACGGTCAGGTGTTCGTGGTGCACGGCGGCATGGTCGCGCTGCTGAAACCGCCCGCCGTCGAGCAGCGGTTCGACACCGCCGGTCCGCTGTGGACGGCCGACGAGCTGGCGGCCACCGTGGGCGCCCACTTCGACGACCGAGATCCCGACACCATGTTCGCCGCCACCGAGATCCTGGAGCTCCCATGACACTCACCGTGCAGCCGCACCGCGAATCCGTCGGCCTCAAAACCGGTCAGCTCTACCTCGACGGCCAGTGGGGCCCCGGCACCGGCGGCGACTCGTGGACCCACCGCCACCCGGCGACCGGCGAGGAGATCGGCGAGTTCGCCATCGCCACCGAGGCCGACGTCGACGCCGCGGTCGCGTCGGCGCGCGTGGCCTTCGAGTCGGGCGCCTGGTCGAACTCCCGCGCGAGCACGCGTGTCGCGGTTCTGCACCGGTACGCGGACCTGCTGCGCGAGCACGCCGAGGAGCTGCGGTCGTTGCAGGCGCTGGACAACTCGGTGCCGTTGTCGTTCAGCAGCACGATCTACGCGACCTCGGTCGGCGCCGCGGCGGACGTGTTCGACCACCACGCGGGCTGGGTCGACAAGCTCGGCGGCGAGACCCTGACGCCGTACCAGGGCGGCGACCACCTGGCGATGACCTTCCGCGAGCCGATCGGCGTGGTCGCGGCGATCCTGCCGTGGAACGCGCCGTTCCTGCTGTTCGCGCAGAAGGTCGCCCCGGCACTCGCGGCCGGGTGCACCATCGTGCTCAAACCTTCGGAATACTGCACGTTCACCGTGCTGCGCATGGTCGAGCTGCTGGTCGAGGCCGGGCTGCCGGCCGGCACGCTCAACGTCGTCACCGGCCCCGGCGACCCGGTCGGCGAAGCCCTGATCACGCACCCCGGGGTCGACAAGGTCAGCTTCACCGGCAGCCGCGCGGTCGGCAAGCACATCGTCGAGGCCTCCGCGGGCACGCTCAAGCGGGTCTCGCTCGAACTCGGCGGCAAGAGCCCGGCGCTGGTGTTCGCCGACGCGCCCAACGTCGCCCTGGCCGCCGCGACCGTCGTCGGCGCGGTCACGATGGGCCTGTCCGGCCAGGCGTGCGTCGCCAACACCCGGGCACTGGTGCACCAGGACGTCTACGACGAGTTCCTCGGCGCCGCGCAGGGCATGGCGCAGGCGATGACCTACGGCGACCCGTTCGACCCGGGGGTCATGGCCAGCCCGCTCATCAACGCCAAGCAGCTGGAACGGGTGCTCGGCTACATCGAGAAGGGCAAGGCCGAGGGCGCCCGGCTGGTCACCGGCGGCGAGCGGCTCGGCGGCGACCTGGCGAACGGCAACTTCGTCGGCCCGACCATCTTCGCCGACGTGGACAACCACGCGACGATCGCGCAGGAGGAGATCTTCGGCCCGGTGCTCGCGGTCGTCCCGTTCACCGACGAGGACGAAGCCGTGCGCCTGGCCAACGACACCGAGTACGGGCTCGGCGCGGGCCTGTTCACCGCCGACGTCCAGCGCGCGTTCCGCGTGTCCCGCAAGCTGCGCGCGGGCACGATCGGCATCAACGGTTTCCAGATCGAGCCGCACCTGCCCTTCGGCGGGTTCAAGCAGTCCGGGCTGGGACGCGAGGGCGGCAAGTCCTCGATCGAGGCCTACACCGAGCTCAAGTCGGTGTACCTGCCGCTGACCGACGAGATGATGTGATGGGACGCCTCGACGGGAAGACCGCGCTGATCACGGGCGCGGCCAGGGGACAGGGCGCGGCCGCGGCCCGGCGGTTCACGCAGGAGGGCGCGAAGGTGATGGTCGCCGACGTCGCCGACGACGACGGCAAGGCCCTCGCCGACGAGATCGGCGCGGTCTACCAGCACCTCGACGTCTCGCGCGAGGACGACTGGGCCGCCGCGGTGCAGCGCGCCGAGGACGAGTTCGGCGGCCTCACCGTGCTGGTGAACAACGCCGGAATCCTGCACTTCTCGGAGCTTGCGCACACGTCACTGGCCGATTACGAACGCGTCATCGGAATCAACCAGATCGGGGCGTTTCTCGGCATGCGCTCGGTCGTTGAACCGATGACGCGGGCCGGTGGCGGCTCGATCATCAACGTGTCCTCTGTGGAGGGTCTGGCCGGCATGCCGTTCCTCGTCGCCTACACCGCGAGCAAGTTCGCGATCCGGGGGATGACGAAGGTGGCCGCGCTGGAGCTGGGGCGCAAGGGGATCCGGGTCAATTCGGTCCATCCCGGCATGATCGACACGAAGATGGTGGCCGACGCCGCCGGCGGGGCGGAGATCGACATGGCCTGGGTCGGCAAGAAGGTCGCGCTGGGACGCGTCGGCAAGCCCGAGGAGATCGCGCAGCTCGCGGTGTTCCTGGCCAGTGACGAGAGTTCCTACTGCACGGGCGGGGAATTCGTCGCCGACGGCGGGGCGACGGCGACCCACGCACTGAACCTGCAGGGGTGATCGACTTCACGGGAATACGAAGTAAACACCGCTAACGCAAAGCGGTTTCCCGCAAGGGAGTAAGACTCAGAGCAACGAGGCTGGGGTCGCGGAGGTGTGATGGGGTCACGCACGGGAACGCTCACGATACCGGGCACCGCCGCGCTCACCCAGGTCGGCCGCCTGTCCACACTGGCCTGGGAAGTGCTGCGGGCGATCCCGCGCAGGCCCTTCCAGTTCCGCGAGTGGATCCTGCAGTGCTGGTTCTTCGCGAGCGTCACGATCCTGCCCACCGCGCTCGTCGCCGTCCCGTTCGGCGCGGTGATCGCGCTGCAGCTCGGTTCGCTGACCCAGCAGATCGGCGCGCAGTCGTTCACCGGCGCGGCCAGCGCACTGGCCATCGTGCAGCAGGCCGCCCCGCTGATCACCGCCCTCCTCGTCGCGGGCGCCGGCGGAAGCGCCGTCTGTGCCGATATCGGCGCGCGCAAGATCCGCGAAGAAATCGATGCGATGGAGGTGCTCGGGGTCAACCCGATCCAGCGCCTCATCGTGCCGCGCGTGCTCGCCGCGATGGTCGTGTCCGTGCTGCTCAACGGCCTGGTCAGCGTGGTCGGCGTGCTCGGCGGGTACTTCTTCAACGTCGTCATGCAGGGCGGCACCCCGGGCGCGTACCTGGCCAGCTTCAACGCGCTGGCGCAGCTGCCGGACCTCTACGTCAGCGAGATCAAGGCCGTGCTGTACGGGTTCGTCGCCGGGGTGGTGGCCGCCTACCGTGGGCTCAACCCGGCGGGCGGGCCGAAGGGCGTCGGCGACGCGGTGAACCAGGCCGTGGTCATCACGTTCCTGCTGCTGTTCCTCATCAACGTCGTGCTGACCGCCATCTACCTGCGGATCATTCCGCCGAAAGCGCTGTGATGACCGCCGAAACGCTGGAGAGACAGCCCGGGGTGTCCGACCGGACACTCGAGATGATCGCGCGCCCTGGCGCGGTGCTGGAGGGACTGGGCAGCCAGCTCTCCTTCTACGTCCGCGCGCTCGCCTGGGCGCCGCGCACGCTTCGCCGCTACAGCAGGGAAACGCTGCGGCTGCTGACCGAGGTCTGCTTCGGCACCGGCGGTCTCGCGGTGATCGGCGGGACACTCGGCGTGATGATCGGCATGACCCTGTTCACCGGTCTCATCGTCGGCCTGCAGGGTTACGCCGCGCTCAACCAGCTGGGCACCGCCGCGCTGACCGGGTTCATCTCGGCCTACTTCAACACCCGCGAGGTCGCACCGCTGGCCGCCGGGCTCGCGTTGTCGGCGACCGTCGGCTGCGGGTTCACCGCCCAGCTCGGCGCGATGCGCATCTCGGAGGAGATCGACGCGCTCGAGGTGATGGCGGTGCCCAGCCTGCCGTACCTGGTCACCACGCGCGTGCTGGCCGGGCTGGGCGCGGTGATCCCGCTGTACGCGGTCGGGCTGCTGTCGTCCTACCTGGCCTCGCGCCAGGTCACGGTGTGGCTCTACGGCCAGTCCGCGGGCACCTACGACCACTATTTCGGGCTGTTCCTGCCGCCCGAGGACGTGCTGTGGTCGTTCGGCAAGGTGATCGTGTTCAGCGTGCTGGTGATCCTGTCGCACTGCTACTACGGCTACACCGCCAGCGGCGGGCCCGCCGGCGTCGGCGTCGCGGTGGGGCGCGCGGTGCGGACGTCGATCGTGCTGATCTCGGTGCTGGACTTCTTCCTCAGCCTCGCGGTCTGGGGCGCGACCACGACGGTGAGGATCGCCGGATGAGACGGGCGGTTCTGCTGCGGCGGCTCTGGCACCAGGTGCTCGGCCTGGTGTTCCTCGTCGTGTGCGGGCTGTTCTTCGCCACCACGGTCGCCGCCTACAACAAGGAGTTCACCCCGGTCGCGATGGTGCGGCTGGAGACCGACCACGTCGGCAACCAGCTGCGCAAGGGCTCCGACGTCAAGATCCGCGGTGTCGTCGTCGGCGAGGTGCGCTCGATCCAGGCGATGGGCGACCACGCCGCGCTGGAACTCGCGCTGGACCCGGACCGGCTGAGCCTGATCCCGGACAACGTCTCCGCGCGGCTGCTGCCCAAAACCCTGTTCGGCGAACGCTACGTGGCCCTGCAGATCCCGCCCGATCCGTCGGAAAGGCACATCGCGGCCGGCGACGTCATCCCGCAGGACCGCAGCAGCTCGGCGATCGAGCTGGAGCAGGTGCTGAACAACGTGATGCCGCTGCTGCAGGCCGTCCAGCCGCAGAAGCTCGCCAGCACGCTCAACGCGGTCTCCACCGCGCTCGACGGCCGCGGCGAGCAGCTCGGCGCCACGCTGGTGAACTTGTCCGAGTACCTGGCCGGGCTGAACCCGTCGCTGCCGGACATCAAGGCCGACATCACCGGGCTGGCCAACGTCGCGGACACCTACGACCGGGCCGCGCCGGACTTCCTGCAGGCGCTGGCCGACCTGACCACCACCACGAAGACCCTGGTGGACAAGCAGCAGGCGCTCACCCAGGTCTGGGGGTCGGTCACGAACGCGAGTGACAACCTGGACAGCTTCCTGCGCGTCAACCAGGCCAACCTGATCAACCTCACGGTCACCTCGCAGTCCACTTTGGAGGTTCTCGCGAAGTACGCGCCGGAGTACCCGTGCCTGCTGCAGCAGCTGGCCGAAGCCGTGCCGCGCGCGTACGAGGCCTTCGGCGCGGGCACCGACAAGATGAACCACGTGACGATCCGGTTCGTCGCCGACCGCACCAAGTACGAGCCGGGCAAGGACGAACCGGAGTACCTCGACAAGCGCGGGCCGCGTTGCTACCCGATGGTGCTGCCGCCCGGGCGCTGGCCGCAGTACCCGCCGGGCGGGCCGATCCAGGACGGCTCGACCCACCCGCCCGCCGGGCCGGGCGCGAGCGTTCCGCTGCCCAGCAACGGGATCATCGACGGCGGGTCGTCCACCACCGGATCGGTCGCGAACTCGCCCGCCGAGCAGGACCTGGTCGCGGCGCTGCTGTCGCCGGCCGCGCCGCAGGACGTGCCGGGGTGGGGAACCCTGCTCGCCGGGCCGCTCTACCGCGGGGCGGAGGTGGAGGTCCAGTGAACCGGTTCGTCCCGTCGCTGATCAAGATCCTGATCTTCGCCGCCGTCACGGTGCTGCTGACCGGGATCCTCGGCTCCACCATCGCCAACACCAACTTCGGCGTCACGTCCACCTACACCGCGCGCTTCACCGACGCCTCCGGCCTGCACGAGGGCGACGACGTGCGGATCGTCGGCGTGAAGGTCGGGCAGGTGGACGAGATCACCGTCGAGCAGGACGGCGACACCAGCTACGCCGACGTGCACTTCACCGTCCAGTCGGCCTACCGCCTGCCCGGTTCGGTCACCGCGACCGTCAAGTACCGCAACCTCGTCGGGCAGCGGTACCTGTCGCTGGGCACCAACGTGCCCGGGGACGACCAGCTGGCGGCGGGCGGCATGATCCCGCCGGAACGCACGCAGCCGGCGCTGAACCTCACCGTGCTGTTCAACGGGTTCAAGCCGCTGTTCGCGGCCCTGGACCCACAACAGGTCAACCAGCTCTCCTACGAGATCATCCAGGTCTTCCAGGGCGAGGGCGGCACGATCGAGAGCCTGCTCTCGCACACCGCGTCGCTCACCCAGACCATCGCCGACCGCGACGAGGTGATCGGCCAGGTGATCGGCAACCTCAACACCGTGTTGACCACGGTGAACGACCGCGGCCCGCAGCTGTCGAACCTGATCGAGGCGACCCAGCAGCTGGTGTCCGGGCTGGCCGCGCAGCGCGGCCCGATCGGCGACGCGGTGTCTGCGCTGGGCGAGCTGACCGACGCCACCGCCGGGCTGCTCGCCGACGCGCGAGCGCCGGTCCAGCAGGACATCGCCGCGCTCGGGACGCTGTCCGGCACGCTCGCCGACTCCGGGCAGCTGATCGACGAACTGTTGCAGAAGCTGCCCGGCAACCTGGAGAAGTTCACCCGGACCCTGAGCTACGGCGGCTGGTACAACTACTACCTCTGCGGTCTGACCGGGACCATCGGCGTGACGTCGCTGAACATCACCCTGCCGCTGCTCCCGCTGCCTGCGACCGAGCTCCCGGAGAGGTGCAAGACGTCATGAAGGCGCTCAAGGACCGCAACCAGGCCGCCGTCGGCGCGGTGACGCTCGTGCTCGTCGTGCTGGTGACGCTGGTGTCCTACTTCTCCGACGAGCTGCCGCTGCTCGGCACCGGGACCACCTACCAGGCCTACTTCGCCGAGTCCGCGGGCCTCGCGGCGGACAACGAGGTGCAGGTGGCCGGCGTGAAGGTCGGCCAGGTCACCGACGTGTCGCTGGCAGGCCGGAAGGTGCTCGTCAAGTTCAAGGTGGAGAACACCCGCGTCGGCGACGAGTCGACGGCGTCCATCGAGATCAAGACGCTGCTGGGGGAGAAGTACCTCGCGCTCAAACCCAAGGGCGGCGGCGCGCAGGACCCGGACCGGCCGATCCCGGTCGAGCGCACCACCACCCCATTCCAGCTGCAGGACGCCTTCCAGCAGCTGAGCACGACGGTCGGGCAGATCGACACGAACCAGCTCGCGCAGAGCTTCGACGCGGTCGCCGACGCGCTCAAGGACACCCCGCAACCGTTGCGGGACACGCTGTCCGGCCTGTCCGCGTTGTCGCGCACGGTGTCCTCCCGTGACCAGGAGCTGGCGAACCTGCTGGCGAACACCAGCCAGGTGTCGCGGACGCTCGCCGACCGCAACGCCCAGCTCACCGCGATCATCAACGACGGCAACCTGCTGCTCGGCGAGCTGCAACGGCGCCGGGACGCGATCAAGGCGCTGCTCACCGGCACGCAGCAGCTCGCGGCCCAGCTCTCCGGACTGGTCGCCGACAACCGCGCGCAGCTGCGGCCGACGCTGGAGCGGCTCGGCGAGGTCACCACCATCCTGCAGAACAACCAGGACAACCTGAACCGCAGCCTCGAGCTGCTCGCGCCGTTCACCCGCGTCGGCGCGAACGCGACCGGCAACGGCCGCTGGTTCGAGGGCTACATCTGCGGGCTGCTGCCGCCGGTGATCAAGGCGGGCGGGCTGTCCATCAACCCCGAGGGCTGCACGCCGCCGATCTCCGCGCCGGACCAGGGATTGGGGGGCGGATGACGCTCGACAGCCGTGCCTCGCGCGGCGTGTACCGCTGGATCGCGACCGGGTGCGTGCTCGCGCTGCTGGTGACGGCCGGCTTGTACCTGGTGTTGCGGGACAGCGGCGGCACCCGGATCTCCGCGTTGTTCGACCGGACCGTCGGCCTCTACGCCGGCTCGTCCGTGCGCGTCCTCGGCGTGCCGGTCGGCGAGATCACCGGCGTCACCCCGGAGGGCGCCGTGGTGCGCGTGGACATGCGGGTCGACGACGACGTGCAGATCCCCGCCGACGCCGGCGCCGTCGTGGTCGCCCCGAGCCTCGTCAGCGACCGGTACGTGCAGCTCACCCCGGCCTACGACAGCGGGCCGGTGATGGCGTCCGGCACGCTCATCCCGCAGGACCGCACCGCGACCCCGATGGAACTGGACGACCTCTACGGCACGCTCGACAAGCTGTCGACCAGCCTCGGGCCCAACGGCGCCAACGCGAACGGCGCGTTGTCCGACCTGCTGGACACCGCCGCGGCCAACCTCGACGGCAACGGGCTGAACCTCAACAGCACCGTCACCGAGCTGGCGAACCTGTCGCGCACGCTGGACAACTCGAAGGAAGACCTGTTCGGCACCGTGCGGAACCTGCAGTCGTTCACCACCGCGCTGGCGGACAGCGACGCGCAGCTCAACGAGTTCTACCAGCGGCTCGGGAACGTGACGGGCTTCCTCGCCGAGGACTCCGACGACGTCAGCGCCGCGCTGGCCGCGCTCGGCTCCTCGCTCGGTGACGTGCAGAGCTTCGTCGCGGAGAACAAGGACCTGCTGACGTCCAACGTGGACCGGTTGGCGAGCATCACCCAGGTGCTCGTCGACCAGCGGGCCGCGCTCGCCGAGGTGCTCGACGTCGGCCCGACCGGCATGACCAACTTCATCAACTCCTACGACGCGGCGTCGGGCAGCATCGCGATCCGCTACAACGCCAACGAGTTCACCAACCCGCTGGTCACCACGCTGTGCCGGCTGATCAAGGCGTCCACGCCGGTCGGCCTGCCGACGACGGTCAGCGACGTGTGCGAGGCGATCGCCCCGGTGGTCGAGGGCATCGCGAAGGTCCCGTCGATCCCGCAGCTGCTCGCCGACATCAACAGCGGCAAGCTCCCGCCGCTGCCGTTGCTGCCGCTGGTCGACATCCCGGAGGCCGGATCATGAGGCGGCTGACCGGGGTGCTGTGCGGGGTGCTGCTGCTACTGGCGGGCTGCGGCACGGCCGGGTTCTCCGGGCTCTACAACACGCCGCTGCCGGGCGGGGCGGACCTCGGCGACCACCCGTACCGCATCACCGCGCAGTTCGCCGACGTGCTCGACCTGGTGCCGCAGGCTTCGGTGAAGGTCAACGACGTGCCGATCGGCCGGGTCGACAGCGTCGAACTGGCGCCGGACACCAGGTCCGCGATCGTGCACATGAGCCTCAACGGCGACCTGAAGATGCCGGAGAACTCGTTCGCCCAGCTGCGCCAGTCGAGCCTGCTGGGGGAGAAGTTCGTGCAGCTCGCCGAGCCTGCCGGGGAACCGGCCGCGGCGCCGCTGCGCGAGGGCTCGGTGATCCCGCTGGCGCGCACCAACCGCAACCCCGAGGTCGAGGAGGTGCTGGGCGCGCTGTCGCTGCTGCTCAACGGCGGCGGGGTGAACCAGCTGGCCGACATCACCCGCGAGCTGAACCACGCGCTCACCGGGAACGAGGCGGAGATCCGCGCGCTGCTGGCGCGGGTGGACCGGATCGCGACCGAACTGGACGGGCAGAAGGCGGAGATCATCCGGGCCATCGACGGGCTCAACCGGTTGTCCGGCACGCTCGTCGCGCAGACCGCGAACCTTACGACGGCGCTGGAAGACCTCGCGCCCGGGATGGCCGTGGTGACCCAGCAGCGAGACCAGCTGGTCGGGATGCTGCAGTCGCTCGACCGGTTGTCCGGCGTGGCCGTGGACACGATCGACGCGAGCCGGGAGTCGCTGCTGGCGGACCTGCGGGCGCTCGCGCCCACACTGTCCCAACTGGCCGAAGCGGGTACCAACCTGCCGGAGGCGCTGAAGATCCTGCCGACCTACCCGCTGCCCGACGTCGCAGGCGACGTGGTGAAGGGCGACTACGCGAACGTGACCGCGCGGCTCGACCTGAACCTGGACGCGATCTTCCAGAACATCGCCAACTCCGGGAAGTTCCCGTCGTTCCAGTTGCCGAGCGACAACGAGACCAGCACGCAGGCCGCGGCGCCGCCCCTGCCGATCCCGCAGCCCACGGCGCCGCAGGCGCAGACCCAGCCGCAGCCGGTGACCGGTCTGCTGCCCGGGCTGAGCGACCTGCTCGGCAACCTGCTGGGAGGGACGCCGTGATCACCCGCAAGCACCGGATCCAGCTGATCGCGTTCCTGCTGATCGCGCTCACGTCGGTCGGGTACGCGGGCGGCCGGTACGCCGGGCTGGACCGGCTGTTCGGCACCAGCGGCTACCTGGTCACGGCGAACCTGACCGAGTCGGGCGGGATCTTCGAGGGCGCCGAGGTGACCTACCGGGGCGTCGCGGTCGGCCGGGTGTCCAAGCTGCACCTGACCGACGAGGGAGTCGCGGTCGACCTGGACATCACCTCCGACGAGCAGATCCCGGCCGACACCGAAGCCGTGGTCGCGACCCGGTCGGCGGTCGGGGAGCAGTACGTCGACCTGCGGCCCAAGCACCAGGACGGGCCCTACCTCGCGAACGGGTCGGTGATCACCAGCGACCGCACGGCGATCCCGCTCTCGCCGGACACCGTGCTGGCCAACCTGGACCGTCTGGTGTCCAGTGTGGACACCCAGTCGCTGAAGACCGTGGTGGACGAGACCTACGACGCGTTCGCGGGCAGCGGCCACGACCTGCAGCAGCTGCTCGACACCGCGAACTCGTTCACCACGGCGGCGACGGAGAACCTGCCGCAGACCACACGGCTGCTGGCCGACGGCCGGGTCGTGCTGGACACCCAGCAGCGGCAGGCCGACACGATCACCTCGATGGCCACCGGCCTGCGCACGATCGCCGAGCAGCTCAAGGGCGCCGACCCGGACCTGCGGAAGGTCATCGACACCACGCCCGGCCTGGCGCGGGACCTGGACACGATCCTCGCGACGTCCGGCACCGACCTCGGCGTGCTGATCGCGAACCTGCTCACCACCGCGCAGATCACCTCGGTGCGCACCGACGCGATCGAGGAGCTGCTGGTCGCCTACCCGGTGATCTCGGCGTTCACCCGGTCCGTCTGGTCCAACGGCGAAGGCCACCTCGGGCTGGTGCTGAACTTCTTCGACCCGCACTCGTGCACCAAGGGCTACGAGACGACGCAGCAGCGCCCGGCGAACGACACCCGCGAACTGCCCGCCAACCGGCAGGCCTACTGCGCCGAGCCGCCGGGCAGCGCGACCGGGGTGCGTGGCGCGCAGAACGCGCCGTACGCGGGCAAGCCGGTCAACCCGGCGAAACCGTCCGACCCCGCGCCGTCTCCGACGCAGTCCACGTCGGCCCGGATGCCCGGCGTGCTGGGGCTGGTGAGCGGGACGGCGAGCTCGCTGGGGCAGCTGCTGGGACTGCCGGGATGACCCGGGTGCTGGGCGCGCTGGCCGCAGTGGCGGTGCTGGCCGCGGCGTGGTTCGGGTGGAGCTGGTGGAGCGCGGCGCACGACGACGGGCTGGTCCGCGCCAGGGACCGGGACGCGGTGAGCACCGCCGCGGGTGACGCGCTGGTCGCGTTGAACACGATCGACTACCGCGAGGCCGGTGCCGCGCTGGACCGGTGGATCGCGGTGACGAGCGGCCAGCTGGGCTCGTCGCTGAGCGGGGACCGGCAGGGGCAGGTGGACCGGGCCACCGCGGCGAAGCTCGTCGCGACGGCGTCGCTGCGGCAGATCGCCGTGACGGAGGTGGACGGGGACACGGCGCGGGTGATCGCGGTGCTGGACGTGTCGATCGCGTCCGATGGTGGTGAGCCGAAGCCGGGCCGCAGCCACCTGACCGCGGACGTGGCGCGGGCGGACGGGACCTGGAAGATCACGTCCGTGCAGGGGGCCTCGTGACTTCCCGCGTGGCGACGTGGGTTTCGGTGCTCACGGCGGTGATCGTGCTGGCGGGCGGGTTCGCCGGGTGGGCCGCGGTGCAGGCCGGGCAGTGGCGCACGTCGAACGCCGCGCTGGCCGACCCGGCGGCGACGGCAGAGGCGTCAGAGCAGATCAGCGCGGCCCTGAAGGCGGTGTTCTCCTACGACTACGGCAACCTGGCGCGCACCGAGCGGGCGGCCGC
This sequence comes from Amycolatopsis sp. 3B14, assembly GCF_050958625.1. Lineage (NCBI taxonomy): Bacteria > Bacillati > Actinomycetota > Actinomycetes > Pseudonocardiales > Pseudonocardiaceae > Amycolatopsis > Amycolatopsis sp. 3B14. The sequence continues at coordinate 36,938 of NZ_JBHZEN010000002.1, read as the reverse complement.
GTCGGTCCTGGTGGACGACGCGGTGACCCAGTACCGCGACACCTTCGCCGCGGCGCAGGAGCAGGCGGTGTCGCAGAAACTGATCCGCACGACGACGGTGGCCTCGCTCGGGTTGCAGGACCTCCACGGCGACACCGCGCGGGCACTGGCGTTCCTGGAGCAGCAGACCCTGAACACGACGACCGGACAGCAGACGTCGTCGTCGGCGGCGGTGTCGGTGGTGGCGCGCAAGGTGGACGGCGCCTGGAAGCTCGCGGCGCTCACGCCACTGTGATCACAGGCGCAGCAGCGCGTACTGCGTCGTCCGGCCCGGTTGTGTGTAGGTGCGAACCAGGTCGGCAAGCTGGTGCACCAGCAGCAGCCCGCGCCCGCCCAGCGCGCCCGGCGGCTGGGGGCGCCGCCCGGCCAGCGGGTCCGCCAGGAAACCGTCGTCGTGCACCGCACAGCACAGGTGACCGTCCGCGGGCCACAGCTCGACCCGGCACGAGCCGCCCGCGTGCCGCAGGCTGTTGGTCGCCAGCTCGGTGACGATCAGCTCCAGATCGGGCACCCGGGCCTCGCTCAGCCCGAACACCCGCGCCTGCGCCGCCGCCCAATGGCGGGCCTCGCGGACGCCCCAGTCGCCGGTCACCGCGAATTCCACCGGGGCCGCGGCCGGCACCGGCTGGTTGTAGCGCGCCACCACGTCGTCCGGCGCGTACTCCACGCTCGCGTACCGCCGCGACGCCTCCCACACCTCCGGGTGCGTCTCACGGGCGTCGGCGACCACGGACGGCTCCAGCGCCGCCGTGTCGTAGGGGCACACGATCGTCACGTCCCGGCCGTCGAACGCGTGGTTGATCAGCGCCTCGTGCTGCGCGCACGCCGGGTACTCGGTGGCCGAGCGGCCTGCCCAGATCGGCTCGCCGATGATGCGTACGTGCCGGTCCGGGTGCGCGTCGGCGAACCTGCGCAGCACCGTCGGGATGATCCGGCCCGGGTTGCGGCCCGCCTCGGTCATGTCCAGCCACAGCACATCGTCCGAGCCGACCGCGGGCCGCAGCACGGACAGCCGGTCGCCGGGCACGGCGACCGCGACCGGTTCCCGCCGCGCCAGGCCGTCCGTGACGAAGGGCACGAGGGCGTCCAGGTACTCGTCGTCGGAGCCGTAGAACAGCGCGGGGTGCACGAACGCGGTCACGCGGCCCCCTCCACCCGCACCGTCGACAGCCCCAGCACTTCGACCAGGCGGGACACGGCCGGCGAGGGATCACGCAACACCAGTGTCGCACCACGGTTCGCCGCGTGCTCCGCCAGCCGCGTCAGGCTGCGGTGGTCGGCGAACCGCAGACCGCTGACGTCGAGCACCAGGTTGCCGTCCACCGTCGGGGGATCCGCCCGCCGCAGCGCCTCGACGAGCAGCTCCTCGGTCGACAGGTCGAGCTCCCCGGCGAGCGCGGCCGACGCCGACGCCGAGCCGAACAGCCGGAACCCGGGGTCGGCGTTCGTCGCCGGATGCATGGACGCCACCCTCGCCACCACCTCGTCACCCACTCGGCCGCGGTCGTATCCGCACATCGCGGAGAACGGCCGCGCGGCCGCGTACCGGTCCACCGCGTGCTCGTAGCGCGCGAGCGCGTCGAGCTGCCCCGGCGTGGTCACGAGCGGCGTCCAGTCCGCCGCGACCCGCAGCCCGGTGTAGCCCGCCGCCAGCGCGGCCTCGGTCGCCAGTGCGTAGTTGCGTGCCTGCGCGTCCGGATCGACCACGGCGCCCGCCGGGCACGCCTCGTCGAGCGAGACCGTCCGCGCCGCGCCGGTGCGAAACGCGTCGTCCAGCCCGTCGAGCGCCGGGTCGCCGGGCGCGACGTACCAGACCTGCCTGCCGCGGGCGAGCCCGTCGCGCAGGAACTCCCGCGCGCGGGCCCGGAAATCCGCCGTGGACTCGAAGGCCCAGCACCGGTGATCGTGAAGCACCGACACAGCGTAGTGGTCTCGTTACTTTTCGTACAGCCCTTCGATGAAGGTCGCGTAGTTCTTCGTCACCACGTTGCGCTTGAGCTTCAGGCTCGGCGTGATCTCGCCGCCCGCCTCGGTGAAGTCGTTGCCCAGGATGACGAACTTCTTGATCGACTCGGCGTGCGAGACCTGCTTGTTCGCCTCGTCGACCGCGCCCTGCACGGCCGCGACGAGGTCCGGGTCCTGCGCCAGGTCGGCGACCGTGGCGTCGGCCGGCTTGCCGTTCTGCGCCTTCCAGGCCGGGAAGAACTCCTCGTCGATCGTGACCAGCGCGGCGATGAACGGGCGCTGGTCGCCGACCACCATGGCCTGGGAGATCAGCGGGTGGGCGCGCATGGTGTCCTCGAGCCCGGACGGGGCGACGTTCTTGCCGCCCGCCGTCACGATGATCTCCTTCTTGCGCCCGGTGATCTTCAGGAAGCCGTCCGAGTCGAGCTCGCCGAGGTCGCCGGTGTGGAACCAGCCGTCCTCCAGCGCCTCCTTGGTGGCGGTCTCGTTGTTGAAGTACGCGCCGAACACGACGTCGCCCTTGAGCAGGACCTCGCCGTCGTCGGCGATGCGCACGGAGGTGCCCGCCACCGGGCGGCCCACGGTGCCGACGCGGAACGCGTCCTGGGTGTTCACGTTCGCCGCTGCCGAGGTCTCGGTCAGGCCGTAGCCCTCGAACACCGGCACGCCGATGCCGCGGAAGAAGTGCGCCAGCCGGGCGCCCAGCGGCGCGCCACCGGAGACCGCGGCGATGCAGCGGCCGCCGAGCGCGGCCCGCAGCTTGCCGTAGACCAGCTTGTCGAACAGCAGGTGCTGCGCCTTCAGGCCCAGCCCGGCGCCGCCGGTGTCCTGCGCCTCGCTGTAGGACACGGCGACCTGCTCGGCCCGGTCGAAGATCTTGCCCTTGCCCTCGGAGTGCGCCTTCTGCTTCGCGCCGTTGTAGACCTTCTCGAACACGCGCGGCACGGCCACCACGAACGTCGGCCGGAAGGTGCCCAGGTCGGCGACCAGGTTCTTGACGTCCGGGGTGTGGCCGAGCGTCACGCGCGCGGTGACGGCGGTGACGGCGATCGCGCGGGCCAGCACGTGCGCCAGCGGCAGGAAGCACAGCAGCGAGTTGCCCTGCTCCATCAGCTGCGGGAAGGCGTTGATGTCGGCGCGGATCTCGGCCAGCAGGTTGCGGTGGGTCAGCTCGACGCCCTTGGGGCGGCCGGTGGTGCCCGAGGTGTAGACGATGGTGGCCAGGTCGCCGGCCTGAACGATGCGGCGCCGCTCGTGCACGGTGTCGTCGGCCACGTCGGCGCCCAGCGTGGTCAGCTCGTCCACCGCGGGGCGGGCCGCCTCGATCTGCCAGGTGTACTGCAGGGCGGGCAGCCGGTCGCGGACCTCGTCGACGGCGGCCAGGTGCTCGCTCGTCTCCACGAAGACGCCCTTGGCGCCGGAGTCGGACAGGATCCAGGCGACCTGCTCGGGCGAGGACGTGTCGTAGATCGGCACGGTGACGGCACCCGCGGCCCAGATGGCGAAGTCGATCAGCGTCCACTCGTACCGTGTCTTGGACATCAGGCCGACCCGGTCGCCCCGCTCGATCCCGGCCTCGACCAGGCCCTTCGCGACGCCGATGACCTGCGCGGCGAACTCGCGGGCCGTGACGTCCAGCCACGAGCCGTCCACCTGGCGCCGGAAGCTGATCGCGTCGGGGAACCGCTCGGCGTTCGCCCACACGATGTCGGCGAGGTTCTCGTCATCGGCAACCGGCTGCACTGCCGGGGCGCTGTACTCGCGCACGGTGGACCTCCGTGGTTCAAGGGTGTTACTCGCCAGTCACAACTTAGCGTCGGTGACACCTTACGACCAAGGGGTCGGACCGCCGGTAACACGGGCATGACATTCTGCTGGGCGTGAGCACGCTCAACGGTGCGCCGCCCAGCATCGACATCGTCGACGAGACCTTCATCGCGGTGCCGCCCGGCACCGTGGCGGCGGTGTTCGCCGACCCGGCCGCGTGGCGGCGGTACTGGCCCGACCTGGTGCTCGAGGTCTACACCGACCGCGGCGAGGAGGGCCTGCGCTGGACCGTCCGTGGCGCGCTGGTCGGCACGATGGAGGTCTGGCTCGAGCGCACGCTGGACGGCACGCTGCTGCATTACTTCCTGCGCGCGAGCCCGGCCGGGGAAATGAGCCCCCGGCAGCTGCGCCGCGAGTTCGACCGGCGGGCGCGCGCGGCCAAGGCCGTGGCGCTGGGCCTGAAGGAGGTCCTGGAGGACGGGCGCGAGCCCGGGATTCCCCCGAGGACTTCTTAGCATCGCTAAACTGGGGAATCATGCGCGTTCATGTCGTCTCGGACGTCCACGGGAACACGGAAGCCCTGGCCAGGGCCGGTGACGGGGCGGACGCGCTGATCGTCCTCGGGGACCTGCTCGACTTCGTCGACTACCACCAGCACGACCAGGGCATCCTCGGCACGCTGTTCGGTCCGGAGAAGGTCGCCACCTTCGCCCGGCTCCGCCGCGAGGGCACCCGCGAGGAGTCGATCGCCTTCTCGAAGTCCCTGTGGTCGAGCCTGGACGACCCGGCCGCCGCCGTCGAGGAGGCCGTGCGCGAGCAGTACGCGGCGATGTTCGCGGCGATGACCGCGCCGACCTACGCGATCGCGGGCAACGTCGACTCGCCGGACCTGTGGCCCGAGTTCGCCGGGGACGACGTGCGGTTGGTCGAGGGTGAGGTCGTCGAGATCGGCGGCCTGCGGTTCGGCTTCGCGGGCGGCGTGGTGCTGCCGGCGGGGGCCACGATCCGCCGGTCCAACCCGGTGTGGCGGCCCTACCTGCGCACGCAGGAGGAGTTCGACGAGGCGGTGGGCAAGCTCACCGACATCGACGTGCTGTGCACCCACCAGCCGCCCGCGCTGCCGGAGCTGACCTACGACGTGGTCGCCCGGCGGCACGAGCTGGGCTCGTCGGCCCTGCGCGGCCTGGTCTACGCGGAGCAGCCGCGGTGGTCGCTGTTCGGCCACGTGCACCAGCCGCTGTCGGCCCGGCTGCGGGTGGGCCGCACCGAGTGCCGCAACGTCGGCCACTTCAAGGTCACCGGGCGCCCGTACGTCCTGCGGTGGTGACGCGGGCCAGGCGGTAACCTCTCCGCCATGGCCGACCAGTCCACGCAGTCCATCGAGGTCGACGCGCCGCCGGAGAAGGTCATGGCGGTGATCGCGGACTTCGCGTCGTACCCGGAATGGGCCAAGCAGGTCCGGGAGACCGAGGTGCTCGCGACCGACGACGCGGGCCGTCCCAAGCAGGTCAAGCTGACCCTGGACGCCGGCCCGATCAAGGACGTCTACACACTGGAGTACGACTGGGCCGCCGACGGCCGGTCGGTCAGCTGGCACCTGGTGCGCGGGCAGATGCAGAAGGCGCAGGACGGCCGCTACGAGCTGGAGGCGGTCGGGAACCGCACGCGGGTCACCTACACGCTGTCGGTCGAGCTGGTGCTGCCGATGATCGGGCTGCTGCGCCGCAAGGCGGAGAAGATGGTCATGGACACCGCGCTCAAGGAGCTCAAGCGCCGCGTGGAGGACCTCGCCTGAGGGCGGGACGGCCCATGACCCGGCTGCTGCTGTTCACCGGCAAGGGAGGCGTCGGCAAGACGACGCTCGCCGCGGCGACGGCGGCGGGCCTGGCCGCCCGCGGGTACAAGACGCTGGTCGTGTCCACCGATCCGGCGCACTCGCTGGCGGACGCGTTCGGCAAGCGGCTCGGCCGCGAACCGTCCGACGTGGACACCCGGCTGCACGGCGCGCAGGTCGACTCGCGTGGCCTCGTCGACGACATCTGGCAGGACCTGCGCGGCAGGCTCAAGGGCGCGCTCGCGGGCGCCGGGGTGGACGCGCTGGACGCCGAGGAGCTGAGCGTCCTGCCCGGCGTGGACGAGCTGCTCGCGCTCACCGAGGTGCAGCGGCTGGCCGAGGCCGGCCGGTGGGACGTGGTGGTGGTCGACTGCGGGCCGACCGCGGAAACGCTGCGGCTGCTCGCGCTTCCCGAGGCCGTGGCCGGGTACCTGGACAAGGTGTTCGGCTGGCAGCTCACGCTCACCGGCTCCCGTGGCCTGGCCCGGTCGGTGCGCGACCTCGCGGCGCACGTCTCGGCGCTGCGCGACCTGCTGACCGATCCGGCCGTCACCACGGTGCGGCTGGTGCTGACGCCGGAGCGGGTCGTGGTCGCCGAGGCGCGCCGCACGCTGAGCTCGCTGGCGCTGCGCGGGATCAGGGTCGACGGGCTGATCGTGAACCGCCTGATGCCCGCGCCCGGCGTGTGGCGCGGGGCGGCGGCGAACTGGATGCGCACCCGCCGCCGCCAGCAGGACGAGGTGCTGAGCGAGCTGACCTGGGAGCTGGCCAGGGTGGAGCACCGCGCCGCCGAGCCGGTCGGGCTGCCCGCGCTGCGGGAGATCGCCACCGAGCTGTACGGCGAGCGGGATCCGCTGGAGGGCAAGGGGTCCACCTCCGCGCCCCTGCTGCATGTGACCGAAGTGGACGGTGGGTACCGGCTGCGGCTGGCGCTGCCGCTGGACCGCGGGGCCGAGCTGGACCTGGCGCGCGTGGACGACGACCTGGCCGTCACGGTCGACGGGTTCCGCCGCCTGGTGGCGCTGCCGGAGTCGTTGCGCCCGTGCCGGATCACCGGCGCCGAGTCCGATGCGGACGGTCTCGTCGTCTCGCTCACCAAGCCGGGGGAGGACCGATGACGACCGAAGGCGTGAGCGCGGCGAGCCTGGCCGAGGAGATCCGGCTGCTCGTCGAGATGGTCGTCGAACGCGCGGCGCCCTGGCTGGACGGCGTGGTCGCCGCCGGGCACGGCACGGCCGAGAAGCCCGAGGACGGCGGCGACTGCGGCTGGTGCCCGCTGTGCGCCGTGGTCGCCGTGGTGCGCGGCGAGAAGCCCGAGTTCGTCGCCCGCGTCCTGGAGCAGGCGGCGCAGATCATCGCGTTGCTGCGGGCCGTGCTGGCCGACCGGTGGGAGCCGCAGGAGGGCGTGCACATGCCCGGGTTCCAGCCGCCGCCGCGGCCGCAGCCGGACTCCGGCCGGGTGCAGCGCATCCCGGTGCAGTGGCGGGAGGGCTAGTGCACGCGATCGGCCTGGACGTCGGTGGCACGAGCGTCCGTGCCGGTGTGGTGGACGAGCACGGCTCGATCCTGGACACCGCGCGGGCGGGCACGCCGGCCGCCGAGGACGCGCTCGAAGACGCCATCACCGGGGTGATCGACGAGCTGCGCAACCGGCACGACGACATCGCCGGGGTGGGCCTGGCGGTCGCCGGGTTCGTCGCCAACGACCGGCGCACCGTGATGTTCGCGCCGCACCTGGCCTGGCGGCACGCGCCGGTGGCGGACCGCATCGCCAAGCGCGTCGGCCTGCCGGTGACGCTGGAGCACGACGCGAACGCCGCCGCGGTCGGCGAGCACCGCTTCGGCGCCGCGCGCGGGGCCGGGGTCGCGGCGCTGGTCGCGATCGGCACCGGGATCGGCGCGGGGCTGCTGCTGGACGGTGAGCTGTACCGCGGCGCGAACGGCGTCGCGCCGGAGCTCGGGCACCTGACGGTGGTGCCGGACGGGCGGGCGTGCCCCTGCGGCAAGTACGGCTGCTGGGAGCGCTACTGCAGCGGCACGGCGCTGGCCGCGACCGCGATCGAGCTGCTGGCCAGGTACCCGGGCACGGCCACGGTCCTGTCCAGGGACATCGGGCTGGACCCGGGCGCGCTGACCGGTCGCCGGGTGGCCGGGGCGGCGCGCGACGGCGACCCGATCGCGCAGCGGGCGGTGGCCGAGCTGGCGAAGTGGCTCGGCGAGGGGCTGGCGCTGGTCGCGGACGTGTTCGACCCGGAGATCGTGGTGATCGCGGGCGGCGTGTCGGAGTCGGCGCCGCTGTTCCTCGACGAGGCCCGCGAGCACTATGCGGCCGCGATCACCGGCGGCAGGCACCGGCCGCTCGCGCGCATCCGCACCGCGCAGCTGGGCGACGACGCCGCGCTGGTGGGGGCCGCCGCGCTGGCGCTCGAAGCCACGGCGGTATGACAAGCTGGAACGATGACCCCTGATGACGGCGACGGCTTCGTGTACTGCGAGCGCGGCCACCGGCATTGGGGCCTCTTCGGCGCCGCGGGCCTGCTGCTGACCGATCCCGAGCGGGGTGTGCTGCTGCAGCACCGGGCCTGGTGGACGCACCACGGCGAGACGTGGGCGCTGCCCGGCGGCGCGCTCCGCGGGCACGAGTCCGCGCGGGAGGCCGCGACGCGTGAGGCGGAGGAGGAGGCCGCGGTGCCGTCCGCCGCGGTGCGGCCCACCGCGGAGTCGGTGGTCGACCACGGCGGCTGGAGCTACACGACGGTCCTGGCGAACACCCGGCACCCGGTGCGGGAGCGGGTGGTCAACGAGGAGAGCGCCGAGCTGCGGTGGGTGCCGCCGGACGAGGTCGGCTCGTTCCCGCTGCACGCCGACTTCGCGGCGGCCTGGCCGGCGCTGCACGCCCAGCTGGGTCGTGAGCTGGTGCTGGTCGTCGACGCGGCCAACGTGGTCGGCTCCCGGCCGGACGGCTGGTGGCGGGACCGGGCCGGGGCGGCGGAGCGGCTGCGGGACCGGTTGTCCGGGCTGGCGCGCGACGGGGTGCGCAGCGCGGACGTCGGGCTCGGCGGGGCGGACTGGTCGTGGTGGCCGCGGGTGCAGATGGTGGTCGAAGGCCAGGCGCGGGACGTGCCCCCGGCCGACGAGGTCGAGGTGATCGCCGCGGTCCGCGACGGCGACTCCCAGATCGTGGAAAGCGTCCGCAAAACGCGCGACGCTCGCCCCGACGACCACGTGGTGGTGGTGACGGCCGACCGCGAGCTCCGAGCACGGGTGACGGCGGAGGGCGCGCGCGTCCTGGGGCCGGCGACGCTGCTGAACCTGGTGGACGGCTAGAACCGGCCTGAACCGGGGCCGGGTTCATGCCTCGCATGAAATAAGACCGATCGATCGGTTTTCTAGTGTACGGTCGACCCATGCACAGCGATCGGCGGCGGGAGCGGGGTCAGCGCACGCGGGAGACGGTGCTCGACGCGGCGGTGGCGCTGGCGTCGGTGCACGGGCTGGAAGGTCTCACGTTCGGGCGGCTCGCCGAGCACCTCGGCATCAGCAAGTCCGGACTGTTCGCGCACTGGAAGGACAAGGAACACCTGCAGCTGGACGCCATCGACCAGGCACGCAGGCAGTGGACCGATCGCGTCATGGCGCCCGCCCTGCGCACGCTACCCGGCATCCGGCGGGTGTTCGCGCTGCACGAGGCGCGGATGGCCTTCTACGCCGGCGGTGTGCTGCCCGGCAGGTGCTTCTTCCTCGCCGCGCAAACGGAATTCGACGACCGGCCCGGCGCCGTCCAGGCCAAAACAGCGCAGGCGCTGCACGACTGGCTCGCCTTCATCCGCTCGCTCGTCGACGAGGCGATCGCCCTGGGCGAGCTGACCGAGGACGCCGACCCGGACCAGCTTGCCTACGAGATCGACGCGCTCGGTGAGTCGGCCGTGATCCACTCGCGCCTCGTCGGGCACGAGATCACCTACGCCCGCGCCCGCCGCGCCGTCCTGGCGCGGCTGCGGACCCTCGCCACCGATCCCGCCATCCTGCCGGAGGACTGAACCATGCTGCGCACCTCGTGGACACCCGGACCCGCCGCCGCGAGCGGGCCCGTGCTCGTCAGCGTCACCGACTTCACCTCCGATCGGTTGCGCGACCTGCCGGGGATCTACCGCGCGGGCAGGCAGCTGTCCCGCCTGTGGCCGACCCTCGACGGCGCGGTCGGGCACTGGCTCTGGGCCGAACCGTCGCGGCGCAGAACCGGCTCGGTCTCCCTGTGGCGCGGCGAGGGCGCGATGCGCGGCTTCGTCGGCCTCCCCGTGCACCGGCAGATCATGCGGACCTACCGCGGGCGCGGCCGGACCCGCTCCACCACGTGGACCGCGACCGATCCGGACCCGCGCGAGGTGTGGCGCCGGGCGTCGGAGTTCCTCCGCCTGCCCCGCTGACCGCTCAGGTCAGCGCTTCCGTCAGCTGGTCCACGCCGGCGGCCATCAGCTCGGCGAGGTCGGCGCGCGGGTCGCGCAGCCACTGCTCGTACGCGGCCAGCGCGATGCCCAGCGCGGTGTAGGCCACGGTCTGCGGAGCGAGCGCCGAGGCGGCCACCCCGAGCCGTCCCGCGACGAACTCCGCGATCACCTGCCGCCAGTCCGCGTAGCGCAGCGTCGAGTGCGCCTGCAGTGCCGGCGTGGTCAGGATCAGCTCCATCCGCTGCCGGTGCCACACCGCCTCGGACGGGTCGACCCGGTTGAAGTCCACCAGCGCCTCCCGCAGCACGCCGGGCAGCGGGCGGTCCGGCGGGTAGGACGCGAGGCGCTTGCGCATCTTGTCCAGCTGGCCGTCGAAGTCGCCCCAGGCGATGTCGTTCTTCGACGGGAAGTAGCGGAAGAACGTGCGCCGCCCGATGCCGGCTGCCTTCGCGATGTCGTCGATCGTCGTGCGGTCGAACCCGCGGCTGGCGAACAGTTCGAACGCCACGTGCTCGACTTCGGCGCGCGACGTGATCGGCTTGCGTCCCGCCCGGGGCGCCGGATCCGCCTTTTCGGTCATCCCTCTTCCATTCGGCACTCGGTGCCATTATTGTCCGAGAAGCGCGGCCGCACCGGAGCGGCCCATCGCCGAAGGGAGCATCCCATGTCCGAGGCCAAGAACGTCGCCCCCGCCGTGGAAGACTCGCTCGTCGAGGAGGACCTGCTCGTGGAAGAGGTCTCCATCGACGGCATGTGCGGCGTCTACTGACCGTGTTCGATCCGGACCAGGCCTACCGGTGCTCCCCGCGCGTCGCGTTGCGACCGGAACCGTTCGGGGCGCTCGCCTACGACTTCGGCACCCGGAGGCTTTCGTTCCTGAAGACGAAGATCCTGGTCGAGGTGGTGCGCACGCTCGGGGACCAGCCCGACGTGCACACCACCCTCGACGCCGCCGGCGTCCCCGGCGACCAGCGCCCGGCCTACCTGAAGGCGCTGGCCGGACTCGCCGAGAACGGCACGATCGAACCGCGCTGAACCACTGAGAAGGGCGTGCGATGAAGCTCGTCGAACACTTCAAGCAGGGGCTGAACTCGCCCATCTGCCTGACCTGGGAACTGACCTACGCCTGCAACCTCTCGTGCGTGCACTGCCTGTCCTCGTCGGGCCGCCGTGACCCGCGGGAGCTGAGCACCGCGGAGTGCAAGGCCGTCATCGACGAGCTGCAGCGCATGCAGGTCTTCTACGTCAACATCGGCGGTGGCGAGCCCACCGTCCGCGCCGACTTCTGGGAGCTCGTCGAGTACGCGGTGGACCACCAGGTGGGCGTCAAGTTCTCCACCAACGGCGTCAAGCTCACCCCGGAGCGGGCGCGGTGGCTCGCCGCCACCGACTACGTGGACGTGCAGATCTCCTTGGACGGTGCCACCGCCGAGGTCAACGACTACGTCCGCGGCCCGGGTTCCTACGACACCGCGATGCGGGCGATGCGGAACCTGAAGGACGCCGGGTTCCGCGACTTCAAGCTCTCCGTCGTGATGACCCGGCACAACGTCGGTCAGCTCGACGAGTTCAAGGCCATCGCCGACACCTACGGCGCCCAGCTGCGCATCACGCGGCTGCGCCCGTCCGGCCGCGGCGCGGACACCTGGGACGAGCTGCACCCGACCGCCGAACAGCAGCTGCAGCTCTACGACTGGCTGATCGCCAACGGCGAGAAGGTCCTCACCGGCGACTCGTTCTTCCACCTCAACGCGCTCGGTTCGGACCCGCTGCCTGGCCTGAACCTGTGCGGGGCGGGGCGCGTGGTGTGCCTGATCGACCCGGTCGGCGACGTCTACGCCTGCCCGTTCGCTATCCACGAGGAGTTCCTCGCGGGCAACGTCCGCGACGAGGGCGGGTTCGCCGGCGTGTGGAACACCTCCGAGCTGTTCGAGCGCCTGCGCGGCCCGCAGACCGGCGGCGCGTGCACGTCCTGTTCGGCCTACGACGCCTGCCAGGGCGGGTGCATGGCGGCGAAGTTCTTCACCGGCCTCCCGCTGGACGGTCCAGATCCGGAATGTGTGAAGGGGCACGGGGAACTGGCGCTGGCCGGGGTCAGCGGGGCGCCGCGGTCGCACATCGACCACTCGCACCGCAAGACCCGCCAGAGCCGCAAGACCAGCAAGGTGCCCGTCAGCATCGGGTTCGGCCCGCCCGAGGGCAGCGCCCGGCCGGACCGGGCCTGCGACACCAGCCCGCTCGCGGGGTTCCAGCCAGGACGATGAGCAGGCTCGCCGGCCCCGTCCGGGTCGGCGGCGGCACCGCCCCGAGCCGGGTCCTTTTCGGTCCGCACGAAACGAACCTGGCTCGGGGGCGGGCGCTCGCCGACCGGCACGTCGCCTACTACCGGCGGCGGGCCGAGGGCGGCGCCGGGATCGTCGTCACCGAGACGGCGAGCGTGCACCCCTCCGACTGGCCGTACGAGCGCGCGCCGCTGGCCGCCGAATGCGGCCCGGGGTGGGCGTCCGTCGTGGACGCGTGCCGTCCACACGGGACGCTTGTGGTCGCCTCGCTCGGGCACGCCGGCGGGCAGGGGAGTTCGGCCTACCACCAGTCCGCGCTGTGGGCCCCGTCGCGGGTGCCCGATCCGGTGAGCCGTGAACTGCCGATGGAGATGGACGGCCCGGAGATCGCGGAGCTGATCGCCGGGTTCCGCGCCGCCGCCGCGCTCGCCGTCGAGTCCGGTGTGGATGGTGTGGAGATCGACGCCGGGCAGTATTCCCTGCTGCGGCAGTTCTGTTCCGGGCTGACCAACCGCCGCACGGACGCCTACGGCGATCGGGGACTGCTGCTGCGCGAGGTGGTCGCCGCCGTCCGGGAGGCGATCGGCAACCGCATCCTCGGACTGCGGCTCGCGTGCGACGAAGGCGCGCCGTGGGGCGGGATCACCCCGGAGACCGCGCCCGTGCCGGGCGGGATCGACTACCTGGTGCCGGTGCGGGGATCGGCGTTCGCCGACTCCCGGCCCGACGCGCGCACCGAACCGGGCTTCAACGTCGACCTGTGCCGGGCGTTTTCCGGGCGCGCCTTGACGGTGCTGCAGGGCAGTGTGGTGGATCCCGCGCTCGCCGAGCGGGCGCTGGACTTCGCCGGGCTGGTCGAGATGACCCGCGCGCAGATCGCCGATCCGGACCTGGTGCGCCATGTGCGGGCCGGGACGCGACCGCGGCCGTGTGTGCTGTGCAACCAGAAGTGCCGGGTGCGGGATCCGCGGAACCCGGTCGTCAGCTGCATCGGCGAGCCACGCAGCGGGCACGAGACCGAGGATCCGCTGCCGCGCCCGGGTTCCGGGGAGGTGCTGGTGGCCGGCGGCGGGCCGGCCGGGCTGGAAGCCGCGCGGGTGCTCGCCCTGCGGGGTTTCGACGTCGAGCTGACCGAGCGCGACGACCGGCTCGGCGGGATGGCGCGTGTCGCGGCGCGGCTTCCCGGGCGGGACCGGCTGGCGCGGCTCGTGGACTGGCTGGAGGGCGAGGTCCGGCGGCTGGGCGTGCGGATTTCGACCGGCGTCGAGACCGTCGCGGCGGACGGGCGGCCGGTGGTCGTGGCGACCGGTAGCAGGCCTGGTCCGCGGGACTACTCCGTCGAGGGCGGCCGGGTGCTCGACGTGACCGCGGTGCTGGGTGGCGCGGAGCTGCCGGACGGGCCGGTCGTGGTGCACGACCCGCTCGGCGACTGGACCGGCGCGGCTGTCGCCGAGTTGCTGGCCGATGGGTGCGCCGTGACGATCGTCAGCCCGGACCCGGTGATCGCGACCCAGGTCCGGGACGTCGCGGCGGTGAACGCGCGCCTGCAGCGGGCCGGGGTGGAGCTGGCGAAGCGCTCGCGCCTGCGGGTGGCGCGGCGGGACCACGTGGTGGTGGAGGACGTGCTCACCGGGGAGTGCCGGGAGCTGCCGTGCGCCGCCGTGGTCCACTGTGGACATCGGCTGCCGGAGGCCGTGCTGCCCGGGGTCGCGGTCGGTGACGCCGTGGCGCCCCGGACGATCCACGAAGCCGTTCTGGACGGCCGACGCGCGGCGGTGGCGTTGTGAGCCTGCTGTTCGAACCGTTGCGGCTGGGACCGGTCGAGGTGCGCAACCGGATCGTGTTCGCCGCGCACCTGACCAACTACGCCACCGGCAACCTGCCCACCGAGCAGCACGCCGCCTACTACGCCGCGCGGGCCGCGGGCGGCGCCGGGCTGATCATCTCCGAGGAACACGTCGTGCACCCCTCGGACTGGCCCTACGAGAAGGTGATCCACGGGTACCGGCCGGAGGTCGTGCCCGGCTACCGCCGCATCACCGGCGCCGTGCACGCGCACGGGGTGCCGATCTTCGCGCAGCTCAACCACAACGGCGGGCAGGCGTCGTCGATGTACTCGCGGCGGGCGGTGTGGGCGCCGTCCCCGGTGCCGGACCCGCTGTTCCGCGAGGTGCCCAAGGTGATGACCGTCGCGGAGATCGCCGAGGTGGTCGCCGGGTACGGGCGGGTCGCGCGGCACTGCGCCGAAGGCGGCTTCGACGGCGTGGAGATCCAGTGCTCGCAGTCGTCGCTGTTGCGCGGGTTCCTGGCGCCCGCGGCGAACCTGCGGACCGACGACTACGGTGGTCCGCTGCCCAACCGCGCGCGGTTCCTGCGGGAGGTCGTCGCGGAGGTACGGGCTGCGATCGGGCCGGACCGTGCGCTGGGGGTGCGGCTCTCCGGCGACGACCTGGTCGAGGGCGGCATCACACCGGCCGAGGCGGCCGAGGTGGCGCGGCTGATCTCGCCGGACATCGACTACCTGAACACCTCGATCGGAGTCGCGACCTCGACGCTGTACATGGTCGAACCGTCGATGGCGGTGCCGCGGGGGTACGCGTTGCCGGTGTCCGAAGCGTTGCGGCGCGCCGTGTCGGTGCCGGTGGTGGGCATCGGGCGGATCAAGTCGCCGGAGGAGGCCGAGCGGGCGCTGGCCGAGGGGCGGTGCGACCTCGTCGGCGTGGTGCGCGGGCAGATCGCCGACCCGTCGTTCGCGGCGAAGGCGCGGGCCGGGCGGGAGGTGCGGACCTGCCTGTCCTGCAACCAGGAGTGCGTCGGGCGGATGGGTCTCAACCGGTGGCTCGGGTGCGTGGAGAACCCGCGCGCCGGGCGGGAGGCGGTGCCGCTGCCGCCGCCCGGGCCGCGCCCCAAGCGGGTGCTGGTCGTCGGCGCCGGCCCAGCCGGGCTTCAGGCGGCGGCGACGGCGGGCGGGCGGGGGCACCGGGTGACGGTGTTCGAGCGCGGCGAGGTGGGCGGGCAGATCGCGCTGGCCGCGACCGCACCGGGCCGGGGCGAGCTGGGTGACCTGGTGCGCAACCTGCTGACCGAGTGCCGTGACGCTGGTGTCGACTTGACGACAGGTGTTGCGGTGACGGCTTCGTTCCTGCTGGACGAGGCGCCGGATGCCGTGGTGCTGGCGACGGGCGCCCGGCCGGTGCTGCCGGGATGGGCGGTCCCGCCGCGGGTGGTGCACGCGCGGGAGGTGCTGGACGGTGTCTCGCCGTCCGGCGCGGTGGTGGTGATCGACGAGGTGGGTTTCCACCCGGCGACGTCGGTGGCGGAGCTGCTGGCGCGGCGGGGCTGCCGGGTGACGTTGTCGACGCCCGGGATGGTCGTCGGGCAGGACCTGGGGCTGACGCTGGACCGGGAGCTGTTCGGGCGGCGGGCGCACGCGCTCGGGATCGCGGAGCGGACGGACGAGATGGTGCTCGGCGCCGCGGCGACGGAGGATGGGGGCGTGGCGTTGCGGATGTTGAAGCACACGACCGGCGAGACCACCGAGGTCCGCTGCGACTGGGTGGTGTGCGCGACGCACCAGGAGCCGGAGGACGCGTTGTGGCACGCGCTGCGGGAAGCGCCGTTCCCGGTCCTGCGCGCGGGGGATTGCGTGACGCCGCGGCGCGCGCACGCCGCGGTGGTGGAGGGCCATCGAGCGGGGGTGTCGTTGTGAGTGGTGTGACTGGGCGCGGGGCCGCCGGGCGGGCGCTCGGAACTGTGCCGCAAGCGGCACTCCAGCAGGCCCCGGCTGCCCGGGTGGCCGCCCGCGGCCGGGTTGTCACCGGGTGGGTGGTGTTGTCGTGAGCGGGCAGCTGGCAGGCTCCGCTCGTGGAGATGATCACGTGACCCCGCGCGTCGCCGTGGTGACGGGGGCCGGGCGGGGGATCGGGGCGGCCGTCGTGCACCGGCTCGCGGGAGAGGGCTGGCGCGTCGTCGCCGTGGACGTCGCCGAGGACGACCCGGGGCTGGGTTACCCGCTGGCGCGGCGGGAGCAGCTCGCCGAGGTCGCCGCGAAGTGGCCGGGCCAGGTGCTCGACTTCGTCGCCGACGTGCGGGACCAACGGGCCGTCGACGAGGCTGTCGCCGTCGCCGAGCGCGAGTTCGGCGGGCTCGACGCCGCTGTCGCCGCAGCTGCGGTCATGGCAGGTGGGCGGCCGCTCTGGGAGACCACCGATTCCGAGTGGGAATCGTTGTTCGGCGCCGGGGTGGACGGCGTCTTCCACCTCGCCCGCGCCGCGGTGCCCGCCCTGCTGCGCCGCCCGCAGCCGCGCACCGGACGGTTCGTCGCCCTCGCCTCGGCCGCCGCGCACACCGGGCTCTGGCGCCTGGCCGGCTACAACGCCGCCAAGCACGCGGTCGTCGGGCTCATCCGCGGCCTCGCCACGGACCTGCGCGGCACCGGCGTCACCGCGACGGCCGTCTCACCCGGCTCCACCCGGACGCCGATGCTGCAGGCCACCGCCGCGCTCTACGACCTGGACGACGTCGAGGAGTTCGCCCAGCACCAGCTCGCCGAGCGGCTGCTCGAACCCGAGGAGGTGGCGGCCGCGGTCTGCTGGCTGTGCGGCCCGGACGCGAGCGCCGTCACCGGCACCGTCGTCCACGCGGACGGGGGGTTCACGGCATGACGGTGCTGCGCCTGGATCCCTCCACCAAGGCCGTCGCCGGCGGGCGCGTCCTCGTCGGCGGGTCGCCCCTGCGGATCATCAAGCTGTCCGCCACCGGGGCGCGCCTGTTCGCCCAGTGGGCAAGCGGTACACCCGTCGGAGACAAGCCGCACCAACGGCGGCTGGCCGAGAAGCTCACCCTCGCCGGGATGGTCCACCCCACCT
The DNA here is from genome assembly GCF_050958625.1 of Amycolatopsis sp. 3B14. NCBI lineage: Bacteria > Bacillati > Actinomycetota > Actinomycetes > Pseudonocardiales > Pseudonocardiaceae > Amycolatopsis > Amycolatopsis sp. 3B14. The sequence goes on along the minus strand of NZ_JBHZEN010000002.1, from coordinate 19,735 downwards.
ACCCCGAGGCGAAGCTGACGCCGCAGGACGTCACCGTCGTGGTCCCGGTCCGCGACCACGCCGACCGCCTCGCCGGGCTCCTGCCGCGCCTGGCCGACGTGCGCGAGACGCTCGTCGTCGACGACGGGTCGGCGGCGCCGGTGCCGCACGCGGTCGACCGGCATCCCGTCGCGCGTGGACCGGCGGCGGCCCGCAACACCGGGTGGCGCAAGGTGACCACCGAGCTGGTCGCCTTCCTCGACGCCGACACCCGCCCCGAGCCGGGCTGGCTCGGGCCGTTGCTGGCGCAGTTCGAGGACCCGGCGGTGGTGGCCGTCGCGCCACGGGTGCGCAGCGCGCCCGGCGACGGCACGCTGTCCCGGTACGAACGGCTGCGGTCCTCTTTGGACATGGGTGCCACCCCGGCGCAGGTCCGCCCACGCGGCCGCATCACCTACCTGCCCACCGCCGCGCTCGTCGTGCGGACCTCGGCGCTGCAGGCGATCCACGGCTTCGACGAGGACCTGCGGTTCGGCGAGGACGTCGACCTGATCTGGCGCCTCGTCGACGCCGGCGGATCCGTGCGTTACGAGCCGGAGTCCGAAGTGGTGCACGAGCCGCGCACGACGTGGCGCGCCTGGCTCAAGCAGCGCCACGACTACGGCACGTCCGCCGCCCCGCTCGCGAAACGCCACGGGCGGCAGGCTCTCGCGCCGGTCCGGGTGTCCGGCTGGACCGCGCTGGCCTGGCTGGCGCTGGCCGCCGGGCGACCGAAAACCGCTGTGGCGATCGCGCTCGGCACCGCGGCCCTGTTGCCGCGCAAACTGAAACCCCTTGACGTGCCGGCGAAGGAGGCGCTCGGCATCGCGCTGCGCGGGCACGTCGCGGCGGGCCGGTTCCTGGCCGACGCGCTCACCGGCGCGTGGGGCCCGGTCGCGGTCCCGTTGCTTGCGCTGTCCCGGCGGGGTCGTCGCGTGCTGGCGCTGGCCTACGCCCGCCACCTCACCGACTGGGCCCGCACCCGGCCGGAGATCGATCCGCTGCGCTGGCTGCTGGCCCGCGCCGCGGACGATTTCGCTTACGGCACCGGGGTTTGGCGCGGTTGCCTGCGCGAGGAGGAACCGGGACCGTTGATCCCGGATCTGTCGAACTGGCCCACCCGTCGCCCACCACCATCCTCAACGGAGCCGCTGCGCGGCACCGCCTCGATCCGGAAACGGCTGTGAACCTCGCCGACGTCGCGTGGCCCGAACTCGGCGAGCGCCGCCTGCTGGCCGTGCCGCTGGGCGCCACCGAGCAGCACGGTCCGCACCTGCCGTACACGGTGGACACCGAAATCGCCGTCGAGTTGTGCCGTCGCCTCGCCGAGGCCCGTCCGGAGGTGGTCGTCGCGCCCCCGCTGCCCTACGGCTCGAGCGGGGAGCACGCCGGTTTTCCCGGCACGCTGTCGATCGGTCAGGAAGTCACGGAACTCCTCGTGGTCGAGCTGGTGCGCTCCGCCGACACGTTCGCCGGGGTGCTGCTGGTGTGCGCGCACGGTGGCAACGCGGCCCCGTTGCGCCGGGCGGTGGCGAAACTGCGTTACGAGGGCCGGAACGTGCGCGCGTGGTGCCCGGACGGTCCGGCCGACGACACGCACGCCGGACGGCTGGAGACCTCGGTGATGCTCGCGTTGCGGCCGGAAGCCGTGCGCGTGAACCGGTTCGAATCCGGCGAGACGCGGCCGTTGCCGGAGCTGATCGGCCGGTTGCGGGACGAAGGTGTGCGCGGGGTGAGCCCGAACGGGGTGCTGGGTGACCCCGCGGGGGCGACCGCGGAAGCGGGGCGCGCCACCCTCAGTCGATGGGCGGACGGTCTACTTGAAGCTGCCGCGGCGGTGGCCAAAGATGGCATCATGTAGCAGTCGGTGCATGAGACCCCTGTCACAAAGAGGTGATCGGTGTGAAGACCAAGGCCGCTGTCCTCCACTCCGCGGGCAAGCCGTTCGAGATCGAGGAACTCGAGCTCGACGGCCCACGCGAAGGTGAGGTCCTGATCAAGTACACGGCCGCCGGGCTGTGCCACTCGGACCTGCACCTGATCGACAACGACCTCGTGCCGCGGTTCCCGATCGTGGGCGGGCACGAGGGCGCCGGCATCATCGAAGACGTCGGGCCGGGCGTTACCAAGGTCAAGCCGGGTGACCACGTGGTGTGCTCGTTCATCCCGAACTGCGGCACGTGCCGCTACTGCGCCACCGGCCGGTCGAACCTGTGCGACATGGGTGCCACGATTCTCGACGGCGGCATGCCGGACGGCAGTTTCCGCTTCCACCGCGGCGGCACCGACTACGGCGCGATGTGCATGCTCGGCACGTTCTCCGAGCGCGCCACGATCTCCCAGCACTCCGTGGTGAAGGTGGACGACTGGCTGCCGCTGGAGACCGCCGTGCTGGTGGGCTGCGGTGTGCCGACCGGCTGGGCGACGGCCAACTACGCGGGCGGCGTGCGCGCGGGCGACACGTGCGTCGTGTACGGCATCGGCGGGATCGGCATCAACGCGGTCCAGGGCGCGGCGCACGCGGGTGCGGCGAACGTGATCGCGGTCGACCCGGTCGCGTTCAAGCGCGAAAAGGCGCTGGAACTGGGCGCCACGCACGCGTTCGCCTCGGCCGACGAGGCGGCGGCGAAGGTGGCGGAGCTGACCTGGGGCCAGATGGCCGACCAGGCGCTGATCACCGTCGGCACGGTGGACGAGCAGGTCGTGACCGACGCGTTCAACGTGATCGGCAAGGGCGGCACGGTCGTCATCACCGGGCTGGCCAACCCGGAGAAGCTGACGGTGCACCTGTCCGGCGGCGTGATGACCCTGTTCGAGAAGACGGTCAAGGGCACGCTGTTCGGATCGGCCAACCCGCAGTACGACATCGTCCGGCTGCTGCGCCTCTACCAGGCGGGGCACGTGAAGCTCGACGAGCTGGTGACGAAGCGCTACTCGCTCGAAGAGGTCAACGAGGGCTACCAGGATCTGCGCGACGGCAAGAACATCCGTGGCGTGATCATGCACTCGGCGGACTGAGGTTAGGTGCGGACGAGGGCGGGGGCCTTGGGCCTCCGCCCTCGTTTTGTTTGGGGTGGAGGTGTGTGACGGGGGCCGGGTGTGTGGAGGGCCGTTCGCGGGGGTGCGGGGGGACGGTGGTGCTCGGGCTCGGCTCCGGCGAGCGGGCCACTCGTGCTCGGGCGAGGGGATCAATCGTGCTTTCGTGAGGGGCCACTTGTGGCCGGGCGAGCGGGCCACTCGTGCTCGGGCGAGGGGCTCAGTCGTGCTCGGCCGAGGAGGTCAGTCGTGCCGGCGCGAGGGGCCAGGCGGTACCTGTGCGAGGTGGCCGGCAGTGCCCTCGCGATTGGGCGGGTCGTGCCAGCGTGAGAGGGGTCGGTCTCAGAGCGGGAGGGCCGGTCATGTCCACGCGAGTGTGCAAGTCGTGCCCTCGGGAGCGGGCCGGTCGTGCCCGCGCGTAGGCGCACAGTCCCGCCCCCGCGACGTGGTCAGTCGCACCCGCGCGAGTGGGCCGGTCGTGCCCGTGGGTAGGCGCACAGTCCCGCCCGCGCGAGGTGGTCAGTCGTGCCCGCGCGAGGCACACAGTCCCGCCCCCCGCGACGTGGTCAGTCGCACCCGCGCGAGTGGGCCAGTCGTGCCCGCGCGTAGGCGCACAGTCCCGCCCGCGCGAGGTGGTCAGTCGTGCCCGCGCGAAGCGCCCAGTCGTACCCCCACGAGGGCCCCTCGTCCGGCGCACCCGCCTCCCCCGCCGCAACGCAGACGCCCACCGCCCACCCGAACCATTGATCGACCGTCGCGATCAGTGGGCCGTCCGGCGCAACCGGATACGACGTTCGGCTGTGTTCGCGTCACAGTTGTGTGGCACGAGACTGTCACCCGGTCACAGAGATGCCCCGGCGCGGCTACGGACCGTTGACCACCGTCGAACCCGATTCCTATCGTGACCGCGATCAACGTGGATCTCGGAAGGACACTCTCGATGGCGCATCAACGGCGATCGCCCGCGTCCGGGGACGGGGCTCCGTCCCTGGAACGGCGCCGGTTCCTCGGCTACCTCCTCGCGGCGCCCACCCTCGCCGTCGCGGCGAAGCTCGGCGGTGATCTGGCCTCCCCGGCCCCGGCCGAAGCCGCGATCCCCACCCTCCCCGGGGCCGCCGACATCCTGGACCTCGGCGACGCCCTGACCCTCGCGGCGATGCCGACCTCCAACCTCATCGCGATCCAGCTCAACCGCGACGACACGGTCTCCTTCGCGGTGCCGCGCGCCGAGGTCGGACAGGGCATCACCACCACCATCGCGATGCTCATCGCCGAGGAGATGGACCTGCCGCTGAGCAAGGTGGGCGTCAACCTCGCCGACGCCCGCCCCGAACTGGTCTTCAACCAGCTCACCGGCGGCTCCAACTCGGTGCGCTCGCTCTACACCCCGGTCCGCACCGCGGCCGCTATCGCGCGCGCCCGCCTCCTGGCCACCGCCGCCGAGCAGTGGAAGGTCGACGCCGCCACGCTCACCACCCGCGACGGCGTCATCCGCTCCGCTACCGGCCGCACGGCGACCTACGGCTCGCTCGCCGAAGCCGCCGCCAGCGCCCGCACCGAGGAAACCAGCGCGACGCTGAAGAAGACCTCCGAGTTCCGCATCATCGGCAAACCCACCGGCCGCATCGACGCGCTCGAGGCGGTCACCGGGCGCAAGCAGTTCACCATGGACCTCCAGGTCCCGAACGCCAAGCCGACCATGGTCTGCCGCCCGCCGACGATCAACGGCACCGTCAAGGCCGTGCACAACCTCGCCGAGGTGAAGGCGATGCCGGGCGTCACCGACGTCGCCACCGTCTCCACCGGCGTCGCCGTGCGGGCCGAGACCTTCGGGCAGTGCATCGACGCCATCCGGGCGCTCAAGGTGGACTGGGGACCGGGCACAGTGGACGGTGAGACCGACGCCTCGGTCGAGCGGAAACTGCGCGCCGCCGCGCTCCCGATGACCGTGCCGCCGGTGCTGACCCAGTCGATCGACGCCGAGTTCGTGTTCGCCTTCGCCAGCAACAGCGCGCTGGAAACCAACTGCGCCATCGCCGACGTCCGCGCCGACCGCGCCGAGATCTGGTCCGGCCTCAAATCGCCGATCACCACGCAAGAACAGATCGCGCTGAAGCTCGGCCTGCCCATCCCGGCGGTCAAGGTGCACGTCGTCACCGGCGGCGGTTCCTTCGGCCGCAAGCTGTTCGGCGACGCCGCGATCGAAGCCGCGGAGATCTCCAAGAAGATGGGCAAGCCCGTCAAGCTCATGTGGCACCGCGCCGACGACGCCCGCCACGGCCGCACGCACCCGATGTGCATCTCCCGCGTCCGGGTCAACCACGCGCTCGGCAACGTCGTCAGCTACGAGCAGCGGCACACCAGCGTCACCACCGACTTCGGCCACGGCCTCGGCGAGATCCTCACCGCGGTCGCCGCGAAACTCCCGGTCGGCGACATCGGGTTCTCCCAGACGGTGTTCATGCTGTCCACGTCGATGCCGTACAACTTCGGCGCGGCCACGCAGCTGCTCAACGAGGTGCCGCTGAAGTTCCACACCTCCAGCATGCGCAACGTCTACTCGCCGAACGTGGTCTGCGCGCGCGAGCTGATCGTCGACCAGCTGGCCGCGAAGATGGGCCAGGACCCGCTGACCTTCCGCCGGAACTTCCTCAAGGACGACCGCATCCGCAAGGTCCTCGACAAGGCCGCCGAGGTCGGCAACTGGGGCCGGAAGATGCCCGCCGGCACGGCACAGGGCATCGCGCTGCACCACGAGTACAAGAGCGTCAGCGCGGTCCTGATGGAGATCGACTGCCGCCCCGAGACGGTCAACCGCAAGATCCGCAACGGGGTCGCGGGCCCACGCGTCACCAAGGCCGTCGCGGTCGTGGACGCCGGCCTGCCGATCAACCCGAAGGGCCTGGAGGCGCAGACGATCGGCTGCGTCAACGACGGCATCGCGATGGCGCTCACCTCCAGCCTGCACATCGACAACGGCCTGCCGCTGGAAGCGAGCTGGGACAACTACTTCTACACCCGGCAGTGGAACACGCCGCCGGAGATGGAGGTCGTGGTCATGCCCGCGACCACCGGTGAGCCCGGTGGCGCCGGGGAGCTCGCCGTCGCCAGCTCGTTCGCCGCGGCCGCCTGCGCCTACGGCCGCGCGGTGGGGAAGATGCCGACCCGCTTCCCGATCAACCACGGCACGCTGAGCTTCGAGCCGAAGCCGAAGGTGCCGCCGGTGCCCGAATCGCCGGTCGACGGCCTGGCCTACACGTTCTGAGGAGCCTTCGTTGTCCCAACACACTTTCCTGGTCAACGGCACGCGGGTCACGGTCGACGCCGACGACAAGGTCCGGTTGCTCTGGGTGCTGCGCGACCTGCTCGGCATCACCGGTCCGAAGTACGGCTGCGGCATCAACGTGTGCAAGGCGTGCACGAGCCACATCAACGGCAAGGCGTTCAACCCGTGCTCGGTGCCGGTGTCGGCGATCGGCCCGGACGACGAGATCACCACGATCGAAGGCCTGGCCGACCCGGCCACCGGTGAGCTGCACCCGATGCAGCAGGCCTGGATCGACCGGGACGTCGCCCAGTGCGGCTACTGCCAGCCCGGCCAGATCATGGCGGCCATCGCCAAGGTCAAGCAGGCCCGCGCCGAAGGACGGGAGATCAGCGACTCCGACTTCGAGGAGATCCGCAACATCTGCCGCTGCGGCACCTACTCCCGCATCCGCGAGGCGGTGAAGAGCGCGGCCAGCCAGATGTGAACCGCACTTGCGGCACCACTGCCCCGCAATCCGCCGCGATTGCGGGGCTGTGTCATGCCAATGCGCAACCTTGGACACTTTCGTGTTAGATGTCCACTCGCGAGCCCTCGACGGGGAGGACGGACATCTCATGAGGTACACGGGCGCCGAACCCGCGGTGGCAGGCCTGGCCGGCCGGGCACTGACGCGGTTGCCGGAGATGACCAAGGCGACCTACGAGCAGATCGTCGAGGAGATGGCCGTCTACCGCGAGGAGCGGTTCGTCTCGCACGCCGACCTGTTCGCCTCGTGCCGGGACAACCTGCAGTTCCTCGTCCGCGCCCTGGCCGAGCCCGGCGCGCCCGACCTGTCCAAGGCGCGGGCGACCGGGCGCGAGCGCGCGCTGGCGGGCGCGCCGTTGCCGGAGATGCTGCGCGCGTTCCGGATCGGGTTCACCGAGGTGTGGCAGTGCTTCGTCGAGCTGACCGCGCCCGCGCAGGACGTCGCGACCCTGGTCTCGGCGACCACCGCCATCTGGGACCTGATGGACGACTACATCGAGGAGCTCACCTCGACCTACCGCGCGACGGTCGCCGAGATCAGCCGCACCAGGCAGAACCGCAGGCTGGCACTCGTCGAGGCCCTGTTCACCGGCGGCAGCACGACCGAGGGCACGCTGTGGGACATCGCCCGGATGCTCGACCTGCCGCTCGAGGGCTCGTTCGTCGTCGTCGCCGCGGAAACCCCCGGGCTGGGCCAGGAGGCGCTGCCGCTGATCGAGGTCCGGCTGCGGGAGCGGCACCACGCGTCCGCGTGGCGGCTCACGCCGGAGCTGCAGATCGGGGTCGTGTCGGTGCGCGATCCCGACCAGGTGCTGGAGCTGCTGCGGGAGAACCCGCGCGGCCGGGTCGGGATGAGCCCCGTGTTCACCGGCCTCGGCGACACCGCCCGCGCCCTGCACCTCGCCCGGGTCGCGCTGTCCAGCCTGCCCGCGGGGACGAAGGACGTGGCGCGGTTCCACGAGTCGCCGCTGGCCGGGCTGGTGGCGAGCGACCCGGAGGCATCGGCGCAGCTGGCCGGCCAGGTGCTGCGGCCGCTCCTCGAGCTGCCCGGCGAGGAGGGCAACGTGCTGCTGCTGACGCTGCGCGCGTGGTTCGACTGCGGCGGGTCGACCAAGCAGATCGCCGAGCGGGTCTACTGCCACCCGAACACGGTGCGGCACCGGTTGAAGCGGATCACGGACGTGTTGGGCAGGTCATTGAGCGACCCGTCCGACATCGCGGAACTCGGCACGGCCCTGCGCGCACTCGCCATGTTCGGCGACTCAGCCCGCAGAGCCGTGCGGAGCTAGTCCAGCTTCTTGCCGGTCGCCTTGGTGAACGCCTTGGCGCCGGCGCGGTCGACCGCCGCCTTGACGCCGCCGAAGATCGCTCCCTGCAGCACCGCCGCGAGGAGCACCTCCTTGGTGGAGTAGTCGGACGACGTGGCCTCCGGCGCGTCGTCCTCGCCGGTCGCCGCCTTCCAGGCCTGCTTGAACAGCATCCCGGCAAGCACCCCGCCGAGCGCGCTCACGGCCAGGCTCAGCGGTTTGTACAGCAGTTTCATCCCGTCACCTCTCCACAGTGGACCCGGCTCCACCCGTCCGGGTACCCGGAGTTCCGCTCCGTGACACTTGCACGTTGTGCAGGCGCGGCCAGGGGCGTACTTTGGCGCGATACTGCGCCGGGAGGGTGGCTGGTGGTAAGGGGCAAGGTCGTCCGCTTCGACGACATGCGCGGGTACGGGTTCGTGGCGCCGGAGGGGGGTGGCGAGGACGTCTTCATGCACGTCAACGACCTCGACGTGGACAAACGCCTGATCGCCCCCGGCGTGGTCGTGGAGTTCACCGTCGAGGACGGCGAGCGCGGGCTCAAGGCGTCGGGCATCCGGCTGGTGCGCCAGGCCGGCGACGACGACGGCGAGGACCCGTACGTGACCCGCGACTTCCGCGGCGAGCTGACGGAGGCGCTGCTCACCGGCGTCCCGACGCTCACCGCCGAGGAGGTCCTCCGGGTCCGCCGCGTCGTCCTCGAACTCGTCCACGACCACGGCTGGCTCGGCGGATAGATGTTTTCCCGCCCGTCGTGCGGGCACACGAACGGGCATGAAGGCTGTTACCTGGCACGGCAAGCGTGACGTCCGAGTCGACGAGGTCCCGGACCCACGGATCGAGGAGCCAACGGACGCGATCGTCCGCATCACCTCGACCGGCATCTGCGGCTCCGACCTGCACCTGTACGAGGTGCTCGGGCCGTTCATGGGCGAGGGCGACATCCTCGGCCACGAGCCGATGGGCATCGTCGAGGAGGTCGGTTCCGGCGTCACGAACATCAAGCCGGGCGACCGCGTCGTGGTGCCGTTCAACATCTCCTGCGGCCACTGCTTCATGTGCGACCAGGGCCTGCAGTCGCAGTGCGAGACCACCCAGGTGACCCGGAAGGGCAAGGGCGGCGCGCTGTTCGGCTACACCAAGCTCTACGGGCAGGTGCCCGGCGGTCAGGCCGAGTACCTGCGCGTGCCGCAGGCCCACTACGGGCCGGTCAAGGTGCCCGAGGGCCCCTCCGACGAGCGGTTCGTCTACCTCTCCGACGTCGTGCCCACCGCCTGGCAGGCCGTCGAATACGCGGGGATCCCCGACGGCGGCAGCGTGGTGGTGTTCGGGCTCGGCCCGATCGGGCAGATGTCCTGCCGCATCGCCGCGCACCGCGGCGCGGGCAAGGTGATCGGCGTCGACCTGGTGCCGGAGCGGCTGGCGCTGGCCGAGCGGTACGGCTTCACCACCGTGGACGCCAAGGCGGTGAAGGACGTGCCGGGCGTGGTGCGGGAGATGACCGGCGGCCGCGGCGCGGACTCGGTGATCGACGCGGTCGGCATGGAGGCCCACGGCGCGCCGCTGGGCAAGCTCACCCACCAGATGGTGGGGCTGCTGCCGGACCAGATCGCCGCGCCCCTGATGGAGAAGGGCGGCGTGGACCGGCTCGCGGTGCTGCACCAGGCCATCGCCGCGGTGCGCCGCGGCGGCACGATCTCGCTGTCCGGCGTCTACGGCGGCATGCTCGACCCGATGCCGATGATGGACCTGTTCGACAAGCAGATCCAGCTGCGGATGGGCCAGGCGAACGTGCGGCGGTGGACCGACGACGTGCTGCCGCTGGTGAGCGACGACGCCGACCCGCTCGGCGTCGAGGACCTCGCCACCCACAAGCTGCCGCTCGAGGACGCGCCGCGCGCCTACCGGATGTTCCAGCAGAAGCAGGACGGGGCGATCAAGATCCTCTTGCAGCCTTCGGCGTGACGAACGCGGCACGCGAGGATTTCCGGACAGCGGAGCGTAGCCCCGGATGATCACCCGGCTATGATCTGGCTCCCTGGGATTGTCCAGCAGCGTGGCACCCGTGTTCGAAGCAACTCCACTGCAGGAGCCGTACACGCATGTCCACGCCCCGGAAGCCGGACCCCCTGTCCGACCTCCCCGCAGGCCAGAGCGCCGATCAGGTCGGGATGTACCACTGGGACATCCGGGCCGCGAAGTGGACCTGGTCCTCGGAGATCCACCTGATGTACGGCTACCAGCCCGGATCGGTCGAACCGGGCCTGGACCTGGTCACCAAGCACGGCCACCCGACCGACCGGCGGCAGCTGGCCGAGGTGTTCGACGAGGCCCGCCGCACCGGTCAGCCGTTCAGCGCGCAGCAGCGCATCCTCGCCGCGGACGAGAGCACCCGCGCGGTGGTCGTGGTCGGCGACGTCGAGGAGGAGGACGGCGAGGTCGTCGGCGTGCACGGGTACTACGTCGACCTGACCACGTCCCGGATCCGCGAGGCCGAGCAGTTGTCCGAGCTGGCGGGCGAGGCGGCCGGGCTGCAGCGCGCGATGGCCTCGCGCGCCACGATCGAGCAGGCCAAGGGCATGATCATGCTCGCCTACGGCCACGACTCGGCAGGCGCGTTCGAGCTGCTCATCCGCGTGTCGCAGCAGAGCAACGTCAAGCTCCGCGACCTGGCCGACCGGCTCGTCGAGGCCGTGCACGCGTCCGGCCAGCCGCCTGCGCAGGCGCGTGCCCACCTTGAAACGATTCTGGCGCGATTGTCGGCGGCGGAGGACGTGTAACCGGCGAGTCTCGAGGTACCCGGAACGTGACACGGGTGAAAGGAGACATGCCGCAATGAGCACGATCACCGAGTCCGTTGACGTGAACGTCGACGTCCGCACCGCCTACAACCAGTGGACCCAGTTCGAGTCCTTCCCTGAGTTCATGGAGGGCGTCGAGGAGATCCGCCAGCTCGACGACACGCACACGCACTGGGTGACCAAGATCGGTGGCGCGAAGCGCGAGTTCGACGCGACGATCACCGAGCAGCACCCCGACGAGCGGGTCGCCTGGCGGTCCGACTCCGGCCCGAGCCACGCCGGCGTCATCACGTTCCACCGGATCGACGACCGGAAGACGCGGGTGACCGCGCAGATGGACATCGACCCCGAGGGCTTCGTCGAGCAGGCCGCCGACAAGCTCGGCATCCTGGACCGTCGCGTGCATGGCGACATGGAGCGCTTCAAGGCGTTCATCGAGAAGCGCGGCGGTCAGGAGACCGGCGCGTGGCGGGGTGACGTGGACCGTCCCGGCCGCTGATGGCTACCAAGACGCAGCGGACCGCCGCCGAGTTCGTGCCGGACAGCCGATCGCTGGACCGGCTCCGCTCGGCGGCGCTCGGCTGTCAGGGATGCGACCTGTACCGCGACGCCACCCAGACGGTGTTCGGCGACGGGCCCGCGCCGGCGAAGGTCATGATGCTCGGCGAGCAGCCGGGGGACCGCGAGGACGTCGCGGGGGAGCCGTTCGTCGGGCCGGCGGGCCGGTTGCTGGACCGGGCGCTGGAGGAGGCCGGGGTCGACCGGTCGCAGGTGTACGTGACCAACGCGGTCAAGCACTTCAAGTTCGTGCGGGCCGAGCGGGGGAAGCAGCGGATCCACAAGAAACCCTCGCGCGGGGAGATCGTGGCGTGCCGTCCCTGGCTGGTGGCCGAACTTGAGGCCGTGCAGCCCTCGGTGGTGGTCCTGCTGGGGGCGACCGCGGCGTCGTCGCTGATGGGGCCGTCGTTCCGGGTCACGGCGCATCGTGGGGAGTTGTTGCCCGCGCCCGAGGAGTTTTCCGGGCGGCCGGAGCGGGTGCTGGCTACCGTGCATCCGTCGTCGGTGCTGCGGGCTCCGGATCGGGATGAGGCGTTCGCGGCGTTGGTGAAGGATTTGCGGGCTGTGCCTGACGTGATGTGACGGCTTGCGGTGGCTGGGGGTCGCCTCGCTTCGCATCGGCGTGGATTCGACTGGGCGGGCCCTTCGTTTTTGAGCGTCTTAGGGATGGCGGGGACGAAGGGGCAGGGAGGGGTTTAAGGGTCTTGGTGGCGCTTGGGTGCCTTGGGTTGCGTTTCGGGTGCCTTGGGTTGCGTTTCGGGACTGAGGGGAAGGCCCCTCGCCTGTTGGTGAGGGGCCTCCTGGCGTGCGTGGTCAGGTGTTGCGCTTGCTCAGGCCGTCGCGGATCTTGTCGATCAGACCGGCCCCGGGGTCGAGGATCAGGTTCATCGGGGGGCGGTCCGGCGCGGCCGGGTGGGGGCGGGTCGGCGCCATCTTCTTCGCCTTCGCCACCTTGTCACCCAGGTCGCGCAGCTCGTCCGGCGAGCAGGCGGACTGCAGCTTCGGCAGCAGGTCCTTCTCCTCGTCCTCGATGTGGTGCCGGATGTCGTCCATCAACTGGCGCATCAGCTCGTCGAACCGGGGGTCGGTCGCGGGCACGTCCTCAAGCTGCTTCATGACCTCCTCGGCTTCCGCGTGCTCCTCCAGCTCGTGGTCGGCCAGCTCGTCGCCGTTCTCCAGGTGCTTGCGCGCCGCCGGGTACATGAACTGCTCCTCGGCGACCGAGTGGCGCACCAGCTCGGCGATCACGTGGTCGGCCAGGTCCCGGCGGTGCTCGGGGGTGCCCGCGCCGGCCTCCAGCTCCGTGAAGACACGTTCGATGTGGCGGTGATCGGAGATGATCAACGCGATCAGATCGGGTTTCTCTGCGGCAGTCATGCGATTGCGGTACCCGTACGGGTGGAACCTAACCTCACGGATGACCGGTCAGGCGCAACGAGAAGTTGTCGAACGTGGCGGGCAGCGGGCGGCCGGGCCCGGGCTTGGGGGAGGAGTCCACTGTGTAGTCCCGGTCGCCGATCATCGTGGCCAGGACCGTCGCGGTCGTGAACAGCACCAGGTTCTTCGCCGGGCACTCACCCGGCCCCGCGCTGAACGGCACCAGCGACGGCTCCTCCTGCACCCGCCCGTCCAGCCAGATCTCCGGCACGAAGCTGTGCGCGTAGGGCAACCGCGAATCGTCCCGGTGGAACAGCGGGGCGAACACCAGCAGGCCGGTCCCGGCCGGCACCCGGTGGCCGTGCCAGTCCAGCTCCTTCGTCGTGTCCCGCAGGATCGCCGGCGTCGTCGGCCACAACCGGACCGTGTCCAGCACGCACGCGCGCAGGTAACCCAGCTCGGCGCCGGACGCGAGGTCCTGCCGCGCCTGCTGCCGCTGGGCGGGATGCGTGGCCAGCAGCGCCAGCGTGCGGAAGGTGACCATGCCGGCGGCGTCGAACGCGAACAGCCAGTGCCCGATCTGGCTGGCCACTTCGTCGTCGGCCGCGAGCCCGCCGGCCAGGCTGTCCTCCGGCGCACGGGCCAGCAGCGCGCGCACCCGGCCGAGGAACTCCTCCCGCAGCCGGCGGCGCCGCGGCAGCAGGTACGACCAGTTCGCCGACAACCGCAACCGCTCCAGCAGGTCCGTCGTCGTCTGGTCATCACGGGCGTGGTCGCCGAACACCACCCGGCGCACCATCCGCCACCACACCGGCGCGAACGTGTCCCAGTCGAGCGGGCCCGGACCCAGCGCGGCGAACTCGTCGGCGACCTTCGCCCGCACCGACGGCGCCAGGTGGTGCGTGGGGCGGCTCGTCTCCAGCGCGCGCTCGGTCCACTCCCGGCGGTGGTCGCGCTCCGGCCCCTCGGAGATCAGCACACCGTGCGGCTGGAACTGCGACAGCGCCTTCTTCTTCTCCAGGTTCGCCGGGGTGAACGGCTCCGGCGAGTCCGCCAGCACCCGACCGACGTCGTCGGGGGAGAGCACCAGCGCGAACGACCGGCCGGGCACCGCCAGGCGCAGCAGGCCGTCGCCGTGGCGGGCCCGCAGCTTCTGCAGCGTCTGCACGGCGGAGGCGTCGGCCTGCATCTTCTCCAGCAGGGTCATGACCCGCGGCCGCCGCTTGATCACCCCGCCGGCGAGCGTGGGCGCGACGACCCCGGCGAACACCTTCGCCGTCTCCGCCACCGAGGCCGTCGGCAGGCCGCTCATCGGGTCACCAGCTCCGCGATCCGGTCCAGCGCGTGCTTCGCCTCCGGGATGTTCGCGATCATCCACGCGTGGAACATGCCGCCGTACTCCCAGTACTCCAGCGGCACGCCCTGCTCCTTCGCCTTGTGGTAGAGGTTGCGCGCGTCGGCCAGCAGCACGTCCCGGGTGCCGATGAAGCAGCTCAGCGAGCCCAGCCCGCGCAGGTCGCCGTTGATGGGGCTGACCAGCTCGTTCGACGGGTCCAGGCCGCCGGCGTAGAGCCGCCCGGCCTCCCGCAGGCCGGTGACGCCCAGGTACGGGTCGTGCCGGTCGTACTCGGGCAGCGCCGGATCGGTCATCGTGATGTCCAGCCACGGCGACAGCATCACAACTTCCTTGGGTTGTGGCCGGCCCTCGTCGCGCAGCGCCCGCGCCAGCACCAGCGACAACCCGCCGCCCGCCGAGTCGCCCATCAGGACCTGGTCCCGCGGGTCCACGTCGCCCAGCACCTCCTTGTAGGTGGCGTGGATCATCGACAGCGTGTCGTCGTAGTGGCTGCCCGGCGCCAGCGGGTACAGCGGCGCGGTGACGGCGCAACCGGTCCTGGCGATCAGCCGGGCGAAGAACTTCCAGTGGTCGCCCTGGATCTGGTGCACGTACGCGCCGCCGTGGAAGTACAGGACGTGCCGGCTGGTGGCGTTCGCCCGCGGGCGCAACGTGTACACCGGGTGGCCGTGCACCTCGGCGCGGTCGACGTCGACCTGCTTGCGCACCGCGGGGGGCGGCAGCGCGTTCTCCCGCTGCTGCCGCGGCCCCATGCTCTTGTGCAGCGCGTCCACGTCGGTGAACGTGCGTTTGCGTCCGGTCAGGAGCATCTCGGCGATCAGCAGTTTCGCGTGCAGGCTCGTCTTCCCGATCACCGGTTCCGGTTACCCCTGCTCCTCCTGCGCGAAACTAGACCAGGTCGCGGGGGAACCTGCGGTGCCAGTTGCGGGAGAACACCCGGTTCGCGCCCTCGTAGCCGTCCAGCGTGGCGTGCAGCACGAACTCCTCGGGCGTGCACGACAACACGGTGTGCGTCTCGGTGCGCGCTTCCCAGTCGCCGCGCGCGAAGGTCATGCTCCACTTCGTCTCCCCTCGCACCGACGCGAAGTCGTCGGCCACCGAGCTGTACCGCTCGTAGGCGCGCCGGGAGATCTCCAGGTCGATGTCGTCCAGGCGCACCGTGCCGGAGTCCTTCACGATCTCCAGCGCCGAGCGGTAGTCCACCAGGTCACGGGACACCGTCCAGCGCTGCTCGCCCGGCTGCAGCACGGTCGTGGTCATCGGCGGCGACCCCTCGGGTTCGCCGAACACCGGCCCGGTCACCTCGTCCGATTCGCGGATCGGCCGCACCGGCAATGTCAGCGAGCTGCCCGGGGTGTGGACGGTGAGCCGCGCGGGTTCCGGGGCGGGCCACGCCAGCGGCCAGTACGAAGTGGACAGTGAGAGCCGGATCCGGTGTCCGGGCGGGAAGGCCTGCGCGACACCGTTGAGTTCCAGCTCCACCTGGTAGCGCTTGCCCGGCTCCAGCGGCCGCGGGTCGTGGTTGCTGTCGCGGTGGGTCAGGTTCAGCAGCCCGTAGGTGATGCGGGTGGCCCGGCCGTCGGGGTGCACGTCGGACAGCCGCGCCGCGACCATCGCGACCGGTTTGTCCACCGACAGCTCCAGCCGCACCTTCGGCGCGCCGAGCACCTCGCACGTCTCGGTGAGCTCGTCGCCGTCGAACACCAGCGAGCCGCCGTCCTCCTCGCGCTGGTCGTAGGGCAGGTCCGGCGGGGCGTTGTAGGAGGCCCACTTGCCGGCGAACTGCCCCACCGACAGCGGCGACTCGACGTGCAGCGCGGACTGCGGCACGTCCTCGTCCGGGCGGGCGATCCGGTGCTGTGCCAAGGGGTAGGTGCGCCAGTCGATGTGCGGTGACGGCCACTGCGGCTCACCGACCCAGCGGCCGGGGCGCTCCTCGTAGGACGTCGACGGCGGCACGCTGTCCTGCATCCAGGTCAGCAGCATCGGCCCGTCCATCGCGCCGTTGTCGCGGTCCTTGAGCCAGTGGTCCCACCACTTCACGACCTCCTGCAGGTACCCGATGGCCGGGCCGGGCTGGCCGAGGTGCGGGTACTTGTGCGACCACGGGCCGATCAGGCCCTTGCGCGGCACGGACAGGTTGGCCAGCAGGCGGGTCACGGCGTTGGAGTAGCCGTCCGCCCATCCGCTGGAGGCGAGCACCGGCACCTGCACGTCACTGTAGTTCTCGCACACCGAGGCGTGGCACCAGTACTCGTCGCGGTGCTGGTGTTCCAGCCAGGTGTCCACCCACGGGCCGACGCCCTCGGCGCGTTCCAGCCACATGTCCCGCCAGCGTTCGCCGACCAGCGCCGGGTCGGGCGGCAGGGTGCTGTAGGCGAACATCGTCCCGGCCTCGCCGAGGTTGTCCGACAGCATGCAGCCGCCCATGTAGTGGAAGTCGTCGGAGTAGCGGTCGTCGGTGAACGACGAGATGACGATGGCGCGCAGGCTGGCCGGTTTCCGCGCCGCCACCTGGAGCGCGGCGAACCCGCCCCAGGAGATGCCCATCATGCCGGTGCGGCCGTCGCACCACGGCTGATCGGCGATCCACGCCAGTACGTCCTCGGCGTCCTGCTGCTCCTGTTCGAGGTACTCGTCGGCCAGGACGCCCTCCGACTCACCCGTGCCCCGCAGGTCCACGCGCACGCAGGCGTACCCGTGGCCGGCGAGGTACGGGTGGTGGACGGAGTCCCGGACCGCGGTCAGGTCCCGCTTGCGGTACGGGATGTACTCGAGGATCCCGGGAACCGGTTCGTCGTCGGCCGACACCGGCCGCCAGATCTTCGCGGCCAGTCTCGTGCCGTCCGACACCGGTATCCAGACGTGCTCTTCCTGAGTGATCTCGTACGGCAGGGAGCGGACCTCCCGCATATCCGATCAAACCTCCTCGAACTCGAACTTCAGCGAGTCGATCGTGCGCTGGTACTTGTCCTTCAGCTCGGCTTCGCTGTCCGCGCCGACGTAGACGAAGGCGAGTTCGTAGCTGTAGCTGTCCTGGGCGTCCATTTCGGACAGGCGCTGGCCCTCGGCAGGCACGATGTCCACCTCGACGCCGGGGATGTCCCGCTGCAGCTGCTGGACCTCCTCCTCGGTGGGGATCCGCTTGACGACGCCGTCTTCGAAGCGGCGGTGGTACCACTTGGCCGCGATCTTGTACTTGCCCTTGTCGTGCGGCATGTTCGGGCGGCGGCCGAGGCCGAGCTCGATCATGTTGTAGTGGTCGGGCACGCCGTCGACGTCCTCGAAGATCTCCGCGTGCGACTGCGAGTGCCGCGGGTTGATCTCCAGCAGCTTCACGTCGCCGGTGTCCGGCTGGCAGAAGAACTCGATGGAGAACGTCGAGTTGTTGAGACCGATCTGCTCGATGACTTTCTTGGAGACGTCGAGCATCTTCTCCACGACCGGCTCGGGCAGCTGCGAGGGGTACTGGTGGCGCAGGAACGACGAGCTGTCCGGGTAGTTCAGCGAGTCCAGCGCGCCGTAGACGACGACTTCGCCGTCGTGGACGTAGCCCTCGGTGGCGGCCTGCTGCCCGGTCATCTCTTCTTCGGCGAGCGCGGCGAGCGCCCCGGCGTCGGCGATCTCCGGCGGGATGTCGATGCCGGTCACCTGGTCCAGGATGTACTGGAACGGTTTGCCGACGCGCCCGATGCCGGCACGGATCTCCTCGACGGCCTCGGCGAAGTCGTCCTCGTCCTTGACGTGGAAGGCCAGTTCGGAGGAGAACGACTTGACCGGTTTGAGCCACATCGGGAACGACAGACCTTCCGGCGGTTTCGGGTCGCCGTCGAGGTCGACCAGCGCGAACTTGGGGATCGCGTCGGTGGCCTTCTGCTGTTCGAGGCGGCTCCAGTACTTGTGCTCGCACTTGAGCACGCCTTCGAGGTTCGGGGTGGGCAGACCGAAGCGGCGGCCGAGGATCGGGACCATCGTGGTCACCGGGAAGTCCCAGTAGCCCACGATGGCGCCGATCTCGCCGTCGAAGGCCTTCAGGTCGGCCACGGCTCTGTCGATCAGGTCGGCGATGGGGATCTCGCCCTCCTGCACGTCCGCCTGCGTGAGGAGCTGGTGGTAGCGGTAGTTCTCCGCCCCCGGCACGCGTCGCAGGGTACGCAGGTTCGCGTCGTCGAGTCCCAGCACGAAGATGTTGGTTTCGCTCACCAGGAGTTGATCCCCGTTGTCGGGATCCGGTAAACACCGGCGGGTGACGGGGTAACCTCGGCCACGTGCCCGATCTCAGCGAGTATCGGCGGAAACGCGATCCGAAGCGGACGCCGGAACCGATGCCCGACCGGGTGGTGCCGCGGGGTGACGACGACGTGTTCGTGATCCAGGAGCACCACGCCCGACGGCTGCACTGGGACGTGCGTTTCGAGCGCGACGGGGTCCTGGTGTCGTGGGCGGTGCCGAAGGGGCTGCCGCAGCGCCCTGGACCGCCCCGGCTGGCGGTGCACACCGAGGACCACCCGTTGGAGTACGCGACTTTCGAGGGCGAGATCCCGAAGGGCGAGTACGGCGGCGGGAAGATGTCGATCTGGGACAGTGGCACGTACGAGGTGCTGCACTGGAACGACCACAAGGTCGAGGTCGACATGCACGGTTCCCGGGTGCGGGGCCGGTTCTTGTTCGTGAACAGTCATAAGGCGGATTCGCGGGACTGGCTGGTACGGCGGATCGATCAGGGCAGCGGCGAGGAGCTGCCGGAGTTCGTGAAGCCGATGCAGGCGCGGGCGGGTTCGCTGCCACCGGACGAGGACGGCTGGGCGTACGAGTTCCGCTGGCAGGGGGAGCGGGTGCAGGTCCGGGTGGAGGGCGGCAGGATCACGGTGCGTGACCGGACGGGCGAGGACGTCACCGTGTTGTTCCCGGAGTTGCGCACGCTGGGCGAGTCGCTGGGGGCGACGGAGGTCCTGCTGGACGGTGAGCTGATCGTGCTGGAGGAGGGCAGGCCCAGCCGGAAGGCGCTCAAGACGAGGGTTACGGCCGAGCCCCGATCGGTGAAACGACTGGTCGACCGCTCCCCGGTGCTGTTCCTGCCGTTCGACGTGCTGCACGTGGATGGGAAGTCACTGCTGGACCAACCGTACCGGAAGCGCCGGGCGAGGCTGCGGAAGCTGAAGCTGGCCGGCGAGTACTGGCGAACGCCGGAGTCATATGACGGCGGTGGGGCGGACGTCCTGGCGGCCAGCCTGGCGAACGGCCTGGGCGGCGTGACCGCGAAGCGCCTGGATTCGGTTTACGAGGCCGGAAAACGGAGTGAGGCGTGGCGAACCATCGCCAAGTAGCAACGACCAAACCGCCGCCCGGCAACACGACGAGACCAACCACCCCACCACGCAACCGCAAGCCGGCAACGCAACAGCACCGATCACCCAACCCTGCAACCGCAAGCCGGCAACGCAACAGCACCGACCACCCACCCCGCAACCGCAAGCCGGCAACGAAA
>NZ_JBHZEN010000001.1:0-109114 GCF_050958625.1 Amycolatopsis sp. 3B14 | reverse complement strand
GTAGTCGCTTGCTTTTCGTTGTCGGGTGGCGGTTGCGGGGTGGGGAAGGCCTGCTTGTTCGTCGGGTCGCTTCCGTTGCCGGCTTCCGGTTTGTTGCGGTGCCACCCTCGCGGCGGCCTGTGGATAACCGCTGTGGATTGTGGATAACTAGCTTGCCTCGGAGGCAGCTCGCATGTTTCGGGTCTGTTCGGCCCGTGCGGCCAGCTCCTCGTCGGCCGGGTAGTCCACGCCGATCAACGTCAGGCCGTGTGCGGGGGCCACGGCGCTGTCCCGCACTCCCCCACGCAACAGCTCAGCAGGCCACTCGGTCGGGCGACGGCCGTCGCCCACCAGGAGCATCGCGCCGACCAGGCTGCGCACCATCGAGTGGCAGAACGCGTCAGCCGAGACCTCTGCCTCAACCACGTGCGAATCAATCCGGCGCCACGTGAACCGCTGGAGTTCGCGGATCGTGGTGCCGCCCTCGCGCTGCTTGCAGAACGCCGCGAAGTCCCGCAGGCCCAGCAGCGCCTCGGAAGCCTCGTTCATCGCCGTCAGGGACAGCGGGCGGCCCCAGGCCAGGGTGTCGAACCGGCGCAGCGGATCAACGCCCCACGGCGCGTCCGAGACCCGATAACGATAATGCCTGCGGATCGCCGAGAACCGCGCGTCGAAACCCTCCGGCGCGACCCGCGCGTCCAGCACTCGCACGTCGCCCGGCAGGAACCGGTTCCAGCGGTGCCGCATGCGCTCCAGATCGAGAATGCCGTGCTCGTCCACAGTCAGGCGACCCCGCGGCTCCGACAACGGCACCACGTCCACGTGCACGACCTGCCCGGTCGCGTGCACACCGGCGTCCGTCCGGCCGGCCACCACGACCGACTTCGGCACCGCCGCCCCGGGCGGCTGCTTCGCCAGCGCCTCCTCCAACAAGCCCTGGACCGTCCGGCGGCCGGGCTGGCGGGCCCACCCCGAGAACTGCGTGCCGTCGTAGCTGACGTCCAGGCGCAGACGAACGAGCCCGCCCTCCCCGGAGGGAGCAGCGGGCTCGTTGCCTGGACCGAACTCAGCCGTCAGGACTCGTCCTTCTTCGACGACTCGGCGTCGGCATCCGCGTCAGCGGCACCCTCGGCCGGCTCGGCGGTCGCCTCGGTGGTGGCCGACTCGGGCGCCTCAGCGTCCTGGTCGGCAGCCTCGGCCTTGGCCTCCTCGGCCTTGGTCTCCTCGGCCTCGGTCGCGGCGGGAGCGGCAGCCTCGTCCTTCGCGAACTTGGTCTTCCGCGCCTTCTCGGCCTCCGAGGTGACGGTCTTCTCGGACACCAGCTCGATGACCGCCATCGGGGCGTTGTCGCCCTTGCGCGGCAGCGTCTTGGTGATCCGGGTGTAACCGCCGTTGCGGTCCGCGAAGAACGGGCCGATCTCGGCGAGCAGCTTGTGAACCACGTCCTTGTCGCGGATCACGCGCTGGATCTGACGCCGGTTGTGCAGGTCGCCGCGCTTCGCCTTGGTGATCAGCTTCTCGGCGAGCGGCCGCATCCGGCGGGCCTTGGCCTCGGTCGTGGTGATCTTGCCGTGCTCGAACAGCGACGTGGCGAGGTTCGCCATCATCAGCCGCTCGTGGGCCGCGGATCCACCGAGACGGGGGCCCTTCGTGGGGGTGGGCATTGCTTCTCCTCGTAAATCCGGCCGCTTTCAGGCCGGCGCCCGCCCCGCACGAATCACTCGGCGAGGCGGGCCGCCGTCCTTACAGCTGCTCCGTCTCTGCGTAGTCCTGGCCGTCGTCGTGGCCGTTGTCCGACAGACCGCCGACACCCTCGGCGGACCAGCTCTCGCCGCCCTCGTAGGAGGCAGCAGCCGCGGTCGGGTCGAACCCGGGCGGGCTGTCCTTCAGCGACAGGCCGAGGCCGACGAGCTTCATCTTGACCTCGTCGATCGACTTCGCGCCGAAGTTGCGGATGTCGAGCAGGTCGGCCTCGCTGCGCGAGACCAGTTCGCCGACCGTGTGGATGCCCTCGCGCTTGAGGCAGTTGTACGACCGGACCGTGAGGTCCAGGTCCTCGATCGGCATCGCGTAGGCGGCGATGGTGTCCGCCTCCTGCGGCGACGGGCCGATCTCGATGCCCTCGGCGTCGACGTTGAGTTCCCGGGCCAGGCCGAACAGCTCGACCAGCGTCTTGCCTGCCGACGCGACGGCGTCACGCGGCGTGATCGACGGCTTGGTCTCGACGTCCAGGATCAGCTTGTCGAAGTCGGTGCGCTGCTCGACACGGGTCGCCTCGACCTTGTACGTGACCTTCAGCACCGGCGAGTAGATCGAGTCGACCGGGATCCGGCCGATCTCGGCACCAGCCTGCTTGTTCTGCTGAGCGGGCACGTAACCGCGGCCGCGCTCGACGACCAGTTCGATCTCCAGCTTGCCCTTGCCGTTCAGCGAGGCGATGTGCAGATCCTGGTTGTGCACGGTGACACCGGCCGGCGGAACGATGTCGGCCGCGGTGACCTCACCCGGGCCCTGCTTGCGCAGGTACATGGTGACGGGCTCGTCCTCCTCGGACGAGACGACCAGTTCCTTGAGGTTCAGGATGATGTCGGTGACGTCTTCCTTCACCCCGGGGACGGTGGTGAACTCGTGCAGCACACCGTCGATGCGGATGCTGGTGACCGCCGCGCCCGGGATGGACGACAGCAGCGTGCGCCGCAGCGAGTTGCCGAGCGTGTACCCGAAGCCGGGCTCCAGCGGCTCGATGGTGAACCGGGACCGGGTCTCGTTGATCGGCTCTTCGCCGAGGGCCGGTCGCTGGGAAATCAGCACTTTCTTCTCTTCCTTTCCTGCCGGCGCCCGCCATATGACGCCGAAAGGGATGGCGGAGCGGCGACGCGCGGGTGCGCGCCGCCGCGGCCGATCACTTCGAGTAGTACTCGACGATCAGCTGTTCCTGGACCGGAACGTCGATCTGCGCCCGCTCGGGGAGCTGGTGCACCAGGATGCGCAGGTTGGACTGCACGACCTGCAGCCAGCCGGGGATCGGCCGGTCGCCGAACGACTCCTTGGCGGCCACGAAGGGCAGCATCTGGAGCGACTTCGGCCGCACGTCGATGATGTCGAACTTCTCGACCTGGTAGCTGGGGATCGTCACCTTCACGCCGTTGACGGTGAAGTGACCGTGCGCCACCAGCTGACGCGCCTGACGGCGGGTACGGGCCAGACCGGCGCGGTACACGACGTTGTCCAGGCGGGACTCGAGGATCTGCAGCAGGTTCTCACCGGTCTTGCCGGGGCGCCGCGCGGCCTCCTTGTAGTAGCGGCTGAACTGCCGCTCGAG
Source organism: Amycolatopsis sp. 3B14 (assembly GCF_050958625.1). Taxonomy (NCBI): domain Bacteria; kingdom Bacillati; phylum Actinomycetota; class Actinomycetes; order Pseudonocardiales; family Pseudonocardiaceae; genus Amycolatopsis; species Amycolatopsis sp. 3B14. The sequence continues at coordinate 105,813 of NZ_JBHZEN010000001.1, read as the reverse complement.
GACGCCGTACGTGTAGCGAGCCTTCTGCTTCTCCTGCAGCTGGAGCAGGTACTCGGACTCCTTGACCCGGCCGCGGCCGTGCTGGCCGGGCGGGTACGGGCGGCGCTCGAAAGCCTGGTCGCCGCCGACGAGGTCAACCTTGAGGCGCCGCGAGATGCGAGTCGCGGGGCCGGTGTAGCGAGCCATCTGTTGTTACTCCTCCCCGTTCCTCAGACCCGGCGCCGCTTGGGCGGGCGGCAGCCGTTGTGAGGCTGCGGGGTCACGTCCTGGATGGTGCCGACCTCGAGACCGGCGGCCTGCAGCGAACGGATCGCCGTCTCCCGGCCGGAGCCCGGGCCCTTGACGAACACGTCGACCTTCTTCATCCCGTGCTCGGCGGCCTTGCGGGCCGCGTTCTCGGCCGCCATCTGCGCGGCGAACGGGGTGGACTTGCGGGAGCCCTTGAAACCGACGTGGCCGGAAGAGGCCCACGAGATAACCGCACCGTTCGGGTCGGTGATCGACACGATGGTGTTGTTGAAGGTGCTCTTGATGTGAGCGTGGCCGTGGGCCACGTTCTTCTTTTCCTTCCGCCGGACCTTCTTGGCCCCGGCGCGAGCCTTGGGTGGCATGTTGGGTGGTTTCTCCTGCCTAGCGCGAGTTCTCGGTCTGTGCGGCGGCAGCGGCGGCCTCGCGGGCCTCCTGCTGGCCACGCCGGATCAGCGAACCGGCGTCGGTGTAGAGCTGGCGAAGCGCCATCGGGCGGGCATACAGGGCCTTCGGCGAAACGCACGAATTGTTGCGGCGGCGCACCTGCCCGGCGCCGATCCGCACGACCTTCTTGCCCTGGACGCTCACTTCTTGCCAGCCTTCTTCTTGCCGGCGACCGTCTTCTTCGGACCCTTGCGGGTGCGGGCGTTGGTCTTGGTCCGCTGACCGCGGACGGGCAGACCGCGGCGCCACCGCAGGCCCTCGTAGCAGCCGATCTCGATCTTGCGACGGATGTCGGCCTGCACCTCGCGGCGGAGGTCACCCTCGACCTTGAAGTTCTCTTCGATGTGGTCGCGCAGCTTGACGAGGTCGTCGTCGGTCAGGTCGCGGACCCGGGTGTCCGGGTTCAGCGACGTGGCCGCGATGAGCTCCTTCGAGCGCGTACGACCGATGCCGTAGATGTAGGTCAGCGCGATCTCCAACCGCTTCTCGCGGGGGAGGTCTACGCCGGCGAGTCGTGCCATGGCGCTTGATGCTCCTTCTGCTGTTCGTCGCTCCAGGTGTGCTCCCCGCCCGGTTCCGGGACCGACTCGCATGTCGTCCGGAACACTTGCGTGTCCGGTGTCCCGGCCCCGGCCTGGAGTCCGGGGGTCGGCCGGGCCGTGCGGCCCGGCAGGTGCGGGGAGGTCATACAGCTGTCCGTCCGCTCTGCGTGGTGCAGGCGGTGATCAGCCCTGCCGCTGCTTGTGCCGCAGGTTCTCGCAGATCACCATGATCCGGCCGTGGCGGCGGATCACCTTGCACTTGTCGCAGATCTTCTTGACGCTCGGCTGGACCTTCACGTCTCCTGCTTCCTTATGCGTTGCTCACCGCGTCACTTGTAGCGGTAGACGATCCGCCCACGAGACAGGTCGTACGGCGACAGCTCGACGACAACCCGGTCTTCCGGGAGGATGCGGATGTAGTGCTGCCGCATCTTGCCGCTGATGTGTGCCAGGACCTTGTGACCGTTCTCCAACTCGACTCGGAACATCGCGTTGGGGAGTGGCTCGATGACCCGACCTTCGACCTCGATGGCCCCGTCTTTCTTAGCCATGTCCTCCGCGTTTCGTGACTTGGTAGAGCACCGAATTGGCAACTCTTGCGTTCGGCGGACACGCCGCACCGACCCCAAGGACCCGAGCATTGACGAGCGCGTTGGAACCGGCGTGATGAGTACGCCGACTAGATAGTGTACGCAGCCTGTGTCGCACCTCGCGAGGCGGGGTGATGTGTGGTAGGCAACGTCACTCCGACGATACCCCAAGTCGCACCCGAAGCGGGGAAACCGCAGGTCAGGAGCCTTCGGGCAGGGTCAGGACGCGAGGGCCGTCCTCGGTGATGGCGACGGTGTGCTCCCAGTGGGCAGCGCGCGAGCCGTCCGCGGTCACCACGGTCCAGCCGTCCTCGAGCTCGACGGTCTCGGCGCTGCCGCCGGTCAGCATCGGCTCGATGGCCAGCGCCATGCCGGGCTTGAGCTTCGGCCCCTTGCCGGGCTTGCCGACATTGGGCAGGAACGGCTCCATGTGCATCTCCGTGCCGATGCCGTGCCCGCCGTACTCGACGATCTGGCCGTACTCGGTGCCGTCGGCCGCCGAGGACGTCTCGGCCGAGGACTGCACGGCGTGCGAGATGTCGGTCAGCCGGGCGCCGGGCACCGCGGCCTCGATGCCGGCGAGCATCGCGGCGCGGGTCGCGGCCGACAACGCCTGGTCGGCGGCCGAAACCGAGCCGATGGCCAGGGTGACGGCGGAGTCGCCGTGCCAGCCGTCGAGGATGGCGCCGCAGTCCACGGACAGCAGGTCGCCCTCGGCCAGCACGGTGGTCTTCGCCGGGATGCCGTGGACGACCTGCTCGTTCACCGACGCGCAGATCGAGGCCGGGAAGCCGTGGTAGCCCTTGAACGAGGGCACCGCGCCGGCCGCGCGGATGGTCTGCTCGGCGATCTCGTCCAGGTCGCCGGTGCTGACGCCGGGCTTGGCGGCCTCGGCGACAGCCGCGAGGGTGCGGGCCACCACGATCCCGGCGGCCCGCATCGCGTCCAGCTCGCCGGGCGTCTTGATCTCGATGCCGCGGTGGCGGCGGAGCACGGAAGGCACCAGGTTCACGCGCGCGCGTCGAGGGCGTTCACGATCCGCGAGGAGACCTCGTCGACCTCGCCGACGCCGTCCACCTTGACCAGGATGTCGCGGTAGTAGTCCAGCAGCGGGGCGGTCTCCGACTGGTAGACCTGCTGCCTGCGGCGGATGACCTCTTCGGTGTCGTCCGTGCGGCCGCGGCCGAGCAGGCGCTCGACCAGGACGTCCTCCGGCACGTCGAGCTGGATGACCGCGTCGAGCGCGCTGTCCGACTCGGCCAGCATCTCGCCGAGGACCTCGGCCTGCTTGGTGTTGCGGGGGAACCCGTCCAGCAGGAAGCCGGCCTTGGTGTCGGACTCGGCCAGGCGCTCGCGGACCATCTCGTTGGTGACGCTGTCCGGAACCAGCTCGCCCGAGTCGAGGTAGCGCTTCGCCTCCTCGCCCAGCGGCGTCTGCTCCGCCACGTGAGCGCGGAAGAGGTCGCCCGTGGAGATGTGCGGGATGGAGAGCCGCTGCGACAGCGCTACCGCCTGAGTTCCCTTCCCTGCTCCGGGCGGGCCGACAAGAACCAGGCGCGTCATCGCAAGAACCCTTCGTAATTCCGCTGCATCAGCTGGCTTTCGATCTGCTTCACCGTGTCGAGGCCGACGCCGACCATGATCAGCACGGCGGTGCCGCCGAACGGGAAGTTCTGGTTGTTGCCCTCCTGCGTGATCGACAGGAAGAAGTTCGGGAGGATCGCGATGATGCCGAGGTAGAGCGAGCCGGGGAAGGTGATCCGGCCCAGCACGAAGCTCAGGTACTCGGCGGTCGGCCTGCCGGGACGGATGCCCGGGATGAAGCCGCCGAACTTCTTCATCTCCTCCGCGCGCTCATCCACGTTGAACGTGATGGTGATGTAGAAGTACGTGAAGAAGATGATCAGCGCGAAGTACAGCAGGATGTGCACCCAGCTGGACTGGTTGACCACGTAGGTCTGCAGGAACGCCTGCCAGCCGGAGCCGCTGGTCGGGTCGCCGAACAGACGGCTGATCAGGTCCGGCAGGTACAGCAGCGACGAAGCGAAGATGACCGGGATGACACCGGCCTGGTTCACCTTGATCGGCAGGTAGGTCGACGTGCCGCCGTACATCCGGCGGCCGATCATCCGCTTGGCGTACTGCACCGGGATCCGGCGCTGGCCCTGCTCGACGAAGATGACGCTGGCGATGATCACCAGGCCGAAGACGCACACCAGCGCGAAGACGAGACCGCCCTGGTTGTTGAGGATGTTCATGCCCTCGGCCGGGATGCGGGCCGCGATGTTCAGGAAGATCAGGACCGACATGCCGTTGCCGACGCCGCGCTCGGTGATGAGCTCGCCCAGCCACATCATGACCGCGGTGCCCGCCGTCATCGTGATGACGATCAGCGCCAGCGAGAAGATGCTGTTGTCCGGGATGATCGACTGCGCGCAGTCCGGGAACAGCTGACCGCGGTCGGCGAGCGCCACCACACCGGTCGCCTGCAGGATCGCCAGCGCGATCGTCAGGTACCGGGTGTACTGCGTGAGCTTGCCCTGGCCGGCCTGGCCTTCCTTCTTCAGCTCCTCGAACCGCGGGATGACGACGGTGAGCAGCTGGATGATGATGCTGGCCGTGATGTACGGCATGATGCCGGTCGAGAAGATCGACAGCTGCAGGAGCGCCCCACCGCTGAACAGGTTCAGCAGGGAGTAGATGCCGGACTGGTCGGCACCGGCCTGGCATGCCTGCACATTGGGATAGGAGACCCCGGGCGCCGGAGTGACCGCACCGATCCGGTACACGGCCACGATCAACAGCGTGAACAGGATCTTCTTGCGCAGGTCCGGCGTGGCGAGAGCCGAGCGAAAGGCGCTGAGCACGCGGGGGACCTCCTCGGCGTCGCCGGTGGGTGTCACCGGCGATCGGCTTGGCCGGCACGCTGGCCGGCAGGAACACCATGTCGCTGGCAAGCCAGCAGCGCTCCGGGGCATGTCAGTCCCCGAAGCGCGTCGCCCGACTCTAACAGCCGGGCGTTGGAGGGTTGTGAGGTAGGCCGTGTTATGAACCGGCGGCGGCCAGGGTGCCCGCCATGCCGATCAGGACCACTCCGGTGCCGCGGTCCACGTTCCGCCGGGCGCGGACGCTCAGCCGGACGGATTTGAGCGCCGCGCCGGCCGCGGCGTAGGCGGTGCCGGCGAGGAACTCGGCGAGCAGGTAGACGGCGCCGAGGATCGCGATCTGCGCGGTGGGCGAACCGTGCGCGGGGTCGACGAACTGCGGCACGAAGGCGGTGAAGATGAGGACCGCCTTGGGGTTGGTGATGGCGACGAGGAACTCCTTGCGCAGGACGGGGCCCGGCGCTTGTTCGGCCGGCGGCTGCGGCTTGCTGCGGAGGAGCTTGACGCCCAGCCAGACGAGGTAGGCCACGCCGGCCCACTTGATGGCGGTGAGCGCGGGTCCGGACGCGGCGAGCAACTGGCCCAGTCCCGCTGCGACGGCGCCGATCATGAGGGTGAAGGCGGCCAGGCGGCCGAGCAGCCCGGCGAGCGCCCGCGGCAGACCGTGCTGGATCCCGTGGTGCAGCCCGAGGAGGTTGTTGGCGCCCGGCGTGAGAGCGATGAGCATGGCGGCGCCGAGGAAGACGAGCAACCAGGTCATCAACGTGACGGTACTGGTTGCGCTGACGAGCGGCGGCTGGTTTTCCGGGGTGCGCGGGTGAGCTGCTACGCGCCGGACGTCGGTGCGGCGGGTGGTGGCTGGTCCGGCGGCCAGCTACCTGCCCGGCGCTACGAGCTGGGCCGCTCCTCGCCGCGCGGGTCGCCTTCCGGCGAGTCCCCTTCGCGCTCCCCCGGCTGCGCGCCGGCGGGCTGGTGTTGGCTTGCCGGGCTCGCCCGCCAGCCACTGTGGCCCGACAGCCCCTGGCCCGGTGCGCCCTGACTCCCTACGCCCTGCCCTGGCGTGCTCGGGCCGGGTGGGTAGCCGGCGTGCGGCAGTGGCATCGCCTGACCCGCTGACGGGGCGCCGCCCGGGTAGGGCTCGCCGCCGGGCCAGTGCCTCGTCGGGGCCGGGAACTGCGGTCCGGGCTGGTACCCGGACGGCGCGGGGATCCCGTAGCGCGGCGTCGTCAGGTCCTGCGGCGCGCGGCGGCCCCGCGCGGCGGCCAGGACCGCGGCCACGATCGCCGCCAGGGTGGCGCCCGCGACCAGCCAGAACCCGGTTCCGAGGCTGTCGCTCGTCGAGAACGCGCCGTCACCTTCGGCCGCGCCCGCCGGGCGGAAGCTCTCGTGCAGACTGACTCCCTGCAGGACGATCCCGGCGGCGGTCGCGAGGAGGAAGGCCGCGCCGGTCGCCGCGGCCAGCGCCGCGGCGAACTTCCGGGCCGGCGACGAGTTCCGCCGCGCCGCGGCCAGGCTCAGCACCGCCGCGATGACCAGCAGCAACCCGGCCGCAGCCAGCAGGTACCCGTTGCGGACCGGGCTGCCGAAGGTGTTCGTCGGGATCCCGGGCTGGACCGCCTCCGCGGTCAGGTCCCACCCGGTGACCGTCAGCGTCAACTGCGGCTCACCCCGGAAGAGCAGCTCCCCCTCGAACAACGCGAGGAACGAGCCCGTGACGGCGGCCGCGGCGGCGAGCAACGCCAGCGCGGCGCCCAGCAGACGTCCACCGTGCCAGCCACGTCGACGGCTCGGCACCGGCGGGTAACCAGGCGGAACCCCCGGGTACGACATCACCCGATCGTGGCACCACCGGCAGGCAAAGGAAAGGGCCCGCCGGTCCGAAGACCAGCGGGCCCTTGCCGCAGGCAGAACTCAGAGCTCGGTGGCCGAACCGCCGGCCGCCTCGAGCTTCTCCTTCGCGGACGAGGAGAACTTGTCGGCGGTGACGTTCAGCTTCACGCCGTTCAGGTCGCCGTTGCCGAGGACCTTGACGAGCTCGTTCTTGCGAACCAGACCGCGCTCGACCAGCTGCTCCTTGGTGACGTCGCCACCGTCCGGGAAGACCCGGGCGATGTCGCCGACGTTCACCGGCTGGTACTCGGTGCGGAAGCGGTTCTTGAAGCCACGCAGCTTCGGCAGCCGCATGTGGATGGGCATCTGCCCACCCTCGAAACCGGCGGGCACGTTCTTCCGGGCCTTGGTGCCCTTCGTACCGCGACCGGCGGTCTTGCCCTTCGAACCCTCACCACGACCGACGCGGATCTTGTCGCGCTTGGCGCCCGGGGCCGGGCGCAGGTGGTGGATCTTGATGGCCGTCATGCCTTGACCTCCTCAACAGTCACGAGGTGGCGGACGGTGTGGATCAGACCGCGGACCTCCGGGGTGTCCTCGCGCACCACGGACTGCCGGATCTTGCGCAGCCCGAGGGTCCGCAGGGACTCCCGGTGGTTGTGCTTGGTGCCGATCTTGCTCTTGACCTGGGTCACCTTGAGCTGAGCCATGTCAGACCCCCTGTCCCGCACGCTGACGCAGCATCCGGGCCGGCGCGACGTCCTCGAGCGGCAGACCGCGACGGGCGGCCACCTCCTCCGGACGCTGGAGACCCTTCAGGGCCGCCACGGTGGCGTGCACGATGTTGATCGCGTTGTCCGAGCCGAGCGACTTCGACAGCACGTCGTGCACACCCGCGCACTCCAGCACCGCGCGGACCGGGCCACCGGCGATGACACCGGTACCGGCGCTGGCCGGGCGGAGCAGGACCACACCGGCGGCCTCCTCACCCTGGACCGGGTGCGGGATGGTGCCGGCGATCCGGGGAACGCGGAAGAAGTTCTTCTTCGCTTCCTCGACGCCCTTGGCGATGGCCGCGGGAACTTCCTTGGCCTTGCCGTAGCCGACGCCGACCTGACCGTCGCCGTCACCGACGACCACCAGGGCGGTGAAGCTGAAGCGACGACCACCCTTCACGACCTTGGCGACGCGGTTGATCGCGACGACGCGCTCGAGGTGCGGGGTCTTCTCCTGGCCGGCCCCGCCACGGCCACCGTCGCGGCGATCGCGGCGGTCACGACGGTCGCGGTCGTTGCCGCCCGGGCCGCCCTGTCCACCGCCCTGCCGTGTACGTCCCGGCATCAGGCTTTCCTTCCATTCGCGAGCATGTGCATGGTTCTCAGAACTCCAACCCCGCCTCGCGAGCGGCGTCGGCCAGCGCGGCGATGCGGCCGTGGTAGCGGTTGCCACCGCGGTCGAACACGACGCTGGAGATGCCCGCACCCTTGGCACGGGCGGCCACGAGCTCGCCGACCTTGGCGGCCTTGGCCTTCTTGTCGCCCTCGAGCGCACGCACGTCGGCCTCGAGGCTCGACGCCGAGGCGACCGTGTGGCCTGCCACGTCGTCGATCACCTGGACCGTGATGTGCCGCGAGGACCGGTGGATGACCAGCCGGGGCCGCTGAGCGGTCCCGCCGACCTTCTTGCGAAGCCGGAAGTGACGGCGCGCCTTCGCGACGCGGCGCCGGGTCGAGATGTCCTTGCCGACCGGCTTCCGCTTCTTCGTTGCCGTTTCGCTCATGATCACTTACCCGTCTTTCCGACCTTGCGACGGATGCGCTCACCCTCGTAGCGCAGCCCCTTGCCCTTGTACGGGTCCGGACGGCGGAGCCGGCGGATCACCGCGGCGATCTGGCCGACCTTCTGCTTGTCGATGCCGGACACGGAGAACCGGGTCGGGGTCTCGACCTTGAAGGTGATGCCTTCGGGCGCCTCGATCAGCACGGGGTGGCTGTAGCCGAGGGCGAACTCGAGGTTGCTGCCCTTGGCCTGGACGCGGTAACCGACACCGTGGATCTCGAGCTTCTTCTCGTAACCCTCGGTCACACCCACGACCAGGTTGTTGACCAGCGTGCGGGTCAGACCGTGCAGCGCACGGCTCTCCCGCTCGTCGTCCGGGCGCTTGACCAGCAGCGCGCCGTCCTCACCGCGCTCGACCGTGATCGGCTCGGCGATAGTGTGCGAAAGGGTGCCCTTGGGACCCTTCACCGAAATGTTCTGGCCGTCGATGGTCACCTCGACCCCGGAAGGGACGGTGATCGGCTGCTTACCGATGCGCGACATGCCTGCTCTCCCTTCCGTTACCAGACGTAGGCGAGGACTTCCCCGCCCACACCGTTGCGCTTGGCCTGCCGGTCGGTCTGAAGGCCGCCCGACGTCGAGATGATCGCGATGCCCAGCCCGCCCAGCACGCTCGGCAGCTCGGTCGACTTGGCGTACACCCGCAGACCCGGCTTGGACACGCGGCGCAGACCGGCGATGCTGCGCTCGCGGTTGCGGCCGTACTTCAGTTCCACGATGAGGTTCTTGTGCTTCTCACCCGGCTCGTCCCGGTAGCCCGAGATGTAACCCTCGCGCTTCAGGATCTCGGCGATGTTCGCCTTGAGCTTCGAGTGCGGCACCACGACCTCGTCGTGGTACGCCGAGTTGGCGTTCCGCAGACGTGTCAGGAAGTCTGCGATGGGGTCGGTCATCGTCATGGTGACCTTCAACCTTTCTCGCCTGGTTCCCCCTAGTCAGAGGGCCTGTGGCGAAGTGGGAGCTTCTGTCGTTCCTACCAGCTGGACTTGGACACACCGGGGAGTTCGCCCGCGTGCGCCATCTCGCGCAGGCAAACCCGGCACAGTCCGAACTTGCGGAACACCGAGTGAGGCCGGCCGCACTTGTTGCAGCGCGTGTAGGCACGCACCTTGAACTTCGGCTTGCGGGCCGCCTTGGCGATCAGAGCCTTCTTGGCCATCAGTTCTCCTTGAACGGGAAGCCGAGCTTGCGGAGCAGCGCGCGGCCCTCGTCGTCGGTGGTAGCGGTGGTGACAACGGTGACGTCCATGCCGCGCGGGCGGTCGATGGAGTCGGGGTCGATCTCGTGGAACATGGACTGCTCGTTGAGACCGAAGGTGTAGTTGCCGTTGCCGTCGAACTGCTTGGCCGACAGCCCGCGGAAGTCGCGGATACGCGGCAGCGCGATCGTCAGCAGCCGGTCCAGGAACTCCCACATGCGGTCGCCGCGCAGCGTCACGCGCGCACCGATCGGCTGGCCCTCACGCAGCTTGAACTGCGCGATGGACTTGCGCGCCCGGCGCACCTCGGGCTTCTGACCGGTGATGGCCGCGAGGTCGCGGATCGCACCGTCGATCAGCTTGCTGTCCCGCGCGGCGTCGCCGACACCCATGTTGACGACGACCTTGACCACGCCCGGGATCTGGTGGACGTTCTCGTAGCCGAACTCGGTGCGGAGCTCGCCCTTGATCTCTTCGCGGTACCGCGTCTTCAACCGCGGCACGATCTTCTCTGCGGTCGTCATCAGATGTCCTTACCGGTCCGGCGCGAGATGCGAACCTTCTTGCCGTCCTCGCCGATGCGGTAGCCCACGCGGGTCGGCTTGCCGTCGGAGTCCACGACCATCACGTTCGACACGTGGATCGGGGCCTCCTGCGTCACGATGCCGCCGGACTGCGCGCCGCGCTGGGTCTGGGAGATCCGGGTGTGCTTCTTGATCCGGTTCACGCCCTCGACCAGCACCCGCTGGCGCTCCGGGTAGGCCTTGATGACCTTGCCCTTGGCGCCCTTGTCCTTGCCGGCGATGACGACGACCGTGTCGCCCTTCTTCACCTTCATCAGAGCACCTCCGGCGCCAGCGAGATGATCTTCATGAACTTGCGGTCACGCAGCTCACGGCCGACCGGGCCGAAGATGCGGGTGCCGCGCGGCTCGTTGTCGTTCTTGATGAGCACGGCGGCGTTCTCGTCGAACTTGATGTAGGAGCCGTCCGGGCGACGCCGCTCCTTCGTCGTGCGGACGACGACGGCCTTGACCACGTCACCCTTCTTCACCCCGGCAGCCGGGATGGCGTCCTTGACGGTGGCGACGATGATGTCGCCGATACCCGCGTAGCGCCGTCCCGAGCCACCGAGCACGCGGATGCAGAGGATCTCCTTGGCACCCGTGTTGTCGGCGACTCGCAGCCGCGACTCCTGCTGGATCACGTCAACTCCTGTATGTCGCGCCGGTTCTCACCTTCCGGCGAGCCTGGCGGAACGGAGGAGGCCCGAGATGGGCCTCCGATTACTTGGCCTTCTCCACGATCCGCACGAGCCGCCACCGCTTGGTGGCCGAGGTCGGGCGGGTCTCCATGAGGATCACGCGGTCACCGATGCCGGCGGTGTTCTCCTCGTCGTGCGCCTTCACCTTGCTGGTGGAGCGGAGAACCTTGCCGTAGCGGCGGTGCTTCTTGCGGTCCTCGAGCTCGACCACGATCGTCTTGTCCATCTTGTCCGAGACGACGTAGCCCTCACGGACCTTGCGGTAGTTGCGACCGGATTCGGCGCTCTGCACCGGCTGCGCGGCGAGCTCTGGGGTCTGCTCACTCATCAGGCAGCACCTTCTTCATTCTCGGCGTCGGGGGAAACGGACAGGCCGAGCTCGCGCTCCCGCATCACCGTGTAGATCCGAGCGATGTCGGCACGGACGGTGCGGAGGCGGCGGTTGTTGTCCAGCTGCCCGGTGGCCATCTGGAAGCGGAGGTTGAACAGCTCCTCCTTGGCTTCCTTCAGGCGCAGCACGAGCTCCTCGTTGGTGAGCTCACGCAGCTCTGCGGCGGCGACACCTGCCTGCGCCATCAGAACTCACCACCTTCACGGGTCACGATGCGGCACTTCATGGGGAGCTTGTGGATCGCGCGGCGCAGCGCCTCGCGAGCCTGGGCCTCGTTCGGGAAGCTCAGCTCGAACATGACGCGGCCCGGCTTCACGTTGGCGACCCACCACTCGGGCGAACCCTTACCGGAACCCATGCGGGTTTCGGCCGGCTTCTTGGTGAGCGGACGGTCCGGGAAGATGTTGATCCACACCTTGCCGCCACGCTTGATGTGCCGGGTGATGGCGATACGAGCGGACTCGATCTGCCGGTTGGTCACGTAGTGGTGCTCAAGCGCCTGGATGCCGTACTCACCGAAGGTGACCTTCGTGCCGCCCTTGGCGGCACCGGCGCGCTTCGGCGAGTGCTGCTTGCGGTGCTTGACCTTGCGTGGGACGAGCACGCCTCAGCCCTCCGTCTTCTCGGCCGCGTCCGGCGAACCCTGCGCGGGCGCCTCGCTGGTCGCGACATCCGTGTCGGCCTTCGCGGCGGCAGCGGCGCGGCCGGCTTCGGTCGAGGTCGGCGTCGTGCCCTGGGCGCCGGAACGGCGCGGGCGCGACGGACGCTCCCGGCGCGGACGCTCGTTGGCGGCCGCGGCGTCCCGCTCGGCCTTGGCCTTCAGGCCGCCGACCAGGTCACCCTTGTAGATCCACACCTTCACGCCGATGCGGCCGAAGGTGGTGCGGGCCTCGAAGAAGCCGTAGTCGATGTCCGCGCGCAGCGTGTGCAGCGGGACCCGGCCGTCGCGGTAGTGCTCCGACCGCGACATCTCGGCACCGCCGAGGCGGCCGCTGCACTGCACGCGGATGCCCTTGACCTGCGACGAGCGCATGGTCGTCTGGATCGCCTTGCGCATCGCGCGGCGGAACGCCACGCGGTTGGACAGCTGCTCGGCGACGCTCTGGGCGACCAGCTGCGCGTCGGCCTCGGGGTTCTTGACCTCGAGGATGTTCAGCTGGACCTGCTTGCCGGTCAGCTTCTCCAGCGAGCCGCGGATCCGGTCAGCCTCCGCGCCGCGGCGGCCGATCACGATGCCCGGACGCGCGGTGTGGATGTCGACCCGCACGCGGTCACGGGTGCGCTCGATCTCGACCTTGGAGATGCCGGCGCGCTCCATGCCCGTGGACAGCAGCTTGCGGATCTTGACGTCCTCGGCCACGTACTCCGCGTACTGCTTGTCGGCGTACCAGCGCGACTTCCAGTCGGTGGTGATCCCCAGCCGGAAGCCGTGCGGGTTGATCTTCTGGCCCACTAGCGGCCACCTGCCTTCTTCTTACCGCTCTTCTTCGCTTCCGGACGCGACTCCACCTCGACCGTGATGTGGCTGGTCCGCTTCCGGATCCGGTACGCACGGCCCTGGGCGCGCGGCTGGATGCGCTTGAGGGTCGGGCCCTCGTCGGCGTACGCGTTCTTCACGAACAGCGTGTCCGGGTCCAGGTTGAGGTTGTTCTCGGCGTTGGCCACGGCGCTGGCGAGCACCTTCGCCACCGGCTGGCTCGCCGCGTACGGCGAGAACCGGAGCACGGCGAGGGCTTCGGCGGCGCTAAGACCCTTGATCAGCTCGATCACCCGGCGCACCTTCGTCGGCGAGTCCCGGACGAAGCGAGCCCGCGCCACGGCCACCTGGGCCGGAGCGGTTTCTGGGGCTGTCATCGCTTGCTTTCCCTAACTCTCGTGTGCCCGCTCAGCGGCGGCGCGACTTCCGGTCATCCTTGACGTGACCCTTGAAGGTCCGCGTCGGAGCGAACTCGCCAAGCTTGTGGCCGACCATGGCCTCGCTGACGAACACCGGCACGTGCTTGCGGCCGTCGTGCACCGCGATGGTGTGACCCAGCATGTCCGGGATGATCGTGGACCGGCGGGACCAGGTCTTGATCACGGTCTTCTTGCCCGACTCGTTGAGCGCGTCCACCTTCTTGAGCAGGTGGTCGTCCACGAACGGGCCCTTCTTCAGGCTACGCGGCATGTTGTCTTACCTCCCTGCTCAGCGCTTCTTGCCGGTACGCCGGCGGCGGACGATCAGTGCGTCGGACGGCTTGCGGCGGCGGGTGCGGCCCTCCGGCTTGCCGTTCGGGTTCACCGGGTGGCGACCACCCGAGGTCTTGCCCTCACCACCACCGTGCGGGTGGTCGACCGGGTTCATCACGACACCGCGGACGGTCGGGCGCTTGCCGCGCCAGCGGTTGCGGCCCGCCTTGCCCCAGTTGATGTTCTGGTGCTCGGAGTTGCCGACCTCGCCGACGGTGGCGCGGTTGCGCACGTCCACGTTGCGGATTTCGCCCGAGGGCATCCGCAGCTGGGCGTACGGGCCGTCCTTGGCGACCAGCTGCACGCGGGCGCCGGCGGAGCGGGCGATCTTCGCGCCGCCACCGGGACGCAGCTCGATGGCGTGCACCACGGTGCCGACCGGGATGTTGCGCAGCGGCAGGTTGTTGCCCGGCTTGATGTCGGCGCGCGGGCCGGCTTCCACCGTGTCGCCCTGCTTGAGCTTGTCCGGCGCGATGATGTAGCGCTTCTCGCCGTCCGCGTAGTGCAGCAGCGCGATGCGGGCGGTCCGGTTGGGGTCGTACTCGATGTGCGCGACCTTGGCCGGGATGCCGTCCTTGTCGTTGCGCCGAAAGTCGATGACCCGGTAGGCCCGCTTGTGGCCGCCACCCTTGTGCCGGGTGGTGATCTTGCCCGAGGAGTTGCGGCCGCCCGACTTGCTCAGCGGGCGCAGCAGCGACTTCTCCGGCTCGGACCGGGTGATCTCGGCGAAGTCCGACACGCTCGAGCCACGGCGGCCCGGAGTCGTCGGCTTGTACTTACGAATACCCATGACAGCTTCCGTCCCTTACGCGGCGGGTCCGCCGAAGATCTCGATCGGCTTGCTCTCGGCGGACAGCGTCACGACGGCGCGCTTGACGTTCTTGCGCTTGCCGAAGCCGTAGCGGGTCCGCTTGCGCTTGCCCTGCCGGTTCAGCGTGTTCACGCTGACGACCTTGACGCCGAAGATCTGCTCGACGGCGATCTTGATCTGCGTCTTGTTGGCGTCCGGCCGGACCTCGAACGTGTACTTGTGGTCCTCGAGGAGCCCGTAGGACTTCTCGGAGATCACCGGCGCGAGCACGATGTCACGAGGGTCCGGGATGGCAACGCTGCTCACTGCGCTTCACTCCCTTCAACCTCGCTGGCCCGAGCCGAAGCCTTGGCCGCCTTGCCCTTGACGGGACCGGCGATGAAGGCGTCGTACGCGGCCTTGGTGAACACCACGTCGTCGTTGACCAGCACGTCGTAGGTGTTGAGCTGGTCGGGGTTGATCAGGTGCACGTTCGGCAGGTTGCGGGCCGACAGCCAGCCCTGCTCGTCCTCGCGGTGCAGCACGACCAGCAGGCGCTTGGCCTGGGTCACGGCGGCGAGGACCTTCTTCGCCTCCTTGGTGCTGGGCTTCTCGCCCGACACCAGCTCGGTGATGACGTGCACCTGGCCGGCGCGCGCCCGGTCGGAGAGGGCGCCACGCAGGGCGGCGGCCTTCATCTTCTTCGGGGTGCGCTGGGTGTAGTCGCGCGGCGTGGGGCCGTGGACGGTGCCACCGCCGGCGAACTGCGGGGCGCGGGTCGAACCCTGGCGGGCGCGGCCGGTGCCCTTCTGGCGGTACGGCTTCTTGCCGCCACCGGAGACCTCGCCGCGGGTCTTCGTGTCGTGCGTGCCCTGGCGCGCGGCGGCCTGCTGGGCCACCACGACCTGGTGCATCAGCGGCACGTTGGCCTGCACGTCGAAGATCTCGGCGGGGAGCTCGACGGTGCCCTCGGCGCTGCCGGCCGGGGTCTTCAGCTCGACGCTGGTCATTCGTTAGCACCACCCTTCGCGGCGGTCTTGACGAAGACGAGGCTGCCCTTGGGGCCGGGGACGGCGCCCTTGATCAGCAGCAGGCCCTCTTCGGCGCGCACGTCGTGGACGGTCAGGCCCTGCGTGGTGACCTTCACGCCACCCATGCGGCCGGCCATCCGCAGGCCCTTGAAGACACGGCCCGGGGTGGCGCAGCCACCGATCGAGCCGGGGGCGCGGTGCTTCGCCTGGTTACCGTGGCTGGCGCCCTGGCCCTTGAAGCCGTGGCGCTTCATGACACCGGCGTAGCCCTTGCCCTTGCTGGTGCCCGTGACGTCGACGCGCGAGCCGGCGGGGAACACCTCGGCGGTGATCTCCTGGCCGACCTCGTAGCTCTCGGCGTCGGTCGTGCGCAGCTCGGCGAGGTAACGCCGCGGGGTCACGCCCGCCTTCTGGAAGTGGCCGGTCACCGGCTTGTTGACCTTGCGCGGGTCCACGGCGCCGAAAGCCAGCTGCACGGCCTGGTAGCCGTCGTTGTCCTGGGTACGGATCTGGGTCACCACGTTCGGCCCGGCCTGCACGACGGTCACCGGAACGATCCGGTTGTCCTCGCCGAAGACCTGGGTCATGCCGAGCTTGGTGCCCAGGATGCCCTTTACTTGCCTGTCAGACATGAGTCTCTTATCTCCGCCGCTCGCCCAACGCTTACTGGATGTTGACGTCGACGCTCGCCGGGAGGTCGATGCGCATGAGCGCGTCGACCGTCTTCGGCGTCGGGTCGAGGATGTCGATCAGCCGCTTGTGCGTGCGCATCTCGAAGTGCTCGCGCGAGTCCTTGTACTTGTGCGGCGAGCGGATGACGCAGTAAACGTTCTTCTCGGTGGGCAGCGGCACAGGTCCGACGACCGAGGCGCCGGTGCGCGTCACCGTCTCGACGATCTTGCGCGCGCTGGCATCGATCGCCTCGTGGTCGTAGGCCTTGAGCCTGATGCGGATCTTCTGTCCCGCCATGGTCGCAGCTCGTTCCTTCGTCTTGTGCCGCTATCTCTACCCGCGCATTCGCGCCGGTTTCCGCACGTCAACGCCCTCGCGTCCGATCCACGCGGTCGGGCGTGTCGCGCCCGCTGCGCAGACTGATCCCGTAGGAGGATCGTCGTCGTGCCGGTTGGTCTTCACCGCGAGACGGCCGTGCCGGCCATCTGTCGCGCCCGCGGTCTCCCCCTGGGAAACCCACGGACCAAGGCCGCTCGCGCCGGGGCGGCCGATTTCTCTAGAGATATCGGCCGCCCCGCAACGAGCAACTCAACTAGTGTCGCACACGTGGTTCCACAACCCGGCCCCGGGGTGCTATAAGCACTCCGGGGCCGGATGGAATCACTTGATGATCTTGGTGACCTGGCCCGCGCCGACGGTCCGGCCACCCTCACGGATGGCGAACCGCAGACCCTCGTCCATGGCGACCGGCTGGATGAGCTGCACCTTGATCTCGGTGTTGTCACCCGGCATGACCATCTCGGTGCCCTCGGGGAGGGTCACGACGCCGGTCACGTCGGTCGTGCGGAAGTAGAACTGCGGGCGGTAGTTGTTGAAGAACGGCGTGTGCCGGCCACCCTCGTCCTTGGACAGGATGTAGACCGAGCCCTCGAACTCCGTGTGCGGAGTCGTGGTGCCGGGCTTCACGACGACCTGGCCGCGCTCGACGTCCTCGCGCTTGATGCCGCGGAGCAGCAGACCGACGTTGTCACCGGCCTGGCCCGAGTCGAGCAGCTTGCGGAACATCTCGACACCGGTGACGGTGGTCTTGGTCGACTTCTCGCGGATACCCACGATCTCGACCTCTTCGTTGACGTTGATCTGGCCGCGCTCCACGCGACCGGTCACGACGGTGCCGCGGCCGGTGATGGTGAAGACGTCCTCGATCGGCATCAGGAACGGCTTGTCGAGGTCACGCACCGGGTCCGGCACGTTGTCGTCGACGGCCTGCATGAGCTCGAGAACCGACTCGGCCCACTTGGCGTCGCCCTCGAGGGCCTTGAGGCCGGAGACCTTGACCACGGGGGCGTCGTCGCCGGGGAACTCCTGCGAGGACAGCAGCTCGCGGACCTCCAGCTCGACGAGCTCGAGGATCTCCTCGTCGTCCACCATGTCGGCCTTGTTCAGGGCCACCACGATGTAGGGCACGCCGACCTGGCGGGCGAGCAGCACGTGCTCACGGGTCTGCGGCATCGGGCCGTCGGTCGCGGCGACCACCAGGATCGCGCCGTCCATCTGGGCGGCACCGGTGATCATGTTCTTGATGTAGTCCGCGTGACCGGGGGCGTCCACGTGGGCGTAGTGACGCTTCTCGGTCTGGTACTCGACGTGCGAGATGTTGATCGTGATGCCGCGCTGCTTCTCTTCCGGCGCGTTGTCGATCTGGTCGAACGCCCGGGACTCGTTGAGCTCCGGGTACTTGTCGTGCAGAACCTTGGTGATCGCCGCGGTCAGCGTGGTCTTGCCGTGGTCGACGTGACCGATGGTCCCGATGTTGACGTGCGGCTTGCTCCGCTCGAACTTCGCCTTCGCCACTGGAATGTCCTCCTGGACTCTTGCTTTTGCTTCACCGGACGGCGTGGCAGCCGAACGGCGATCGATCTGGTCGGTTGTGCGGACCCTAGGGGAGGCCCCTGTGCGCGCCCGCGTTGGGTGCGGAGGGGTTTACTCCCCCGTCGCCTTCGCGATGATCTCCTTCGCGACGTTCGAGGGAACCTCGGCGTAGGAGTCGAACGTCATCGAGTAGTTCGCCCGACCCTGGGTACGAGACCGCAGGTCGCCGACGTACCCGAACATCTCGGACAGCGGAACCAGTGCCTTCACGACTCGGGTGCCTGCCCGCTCGTCCATGGCCTGGATCTGGCCACGGCGAGAGTTGAGGTCGCCGATGACGTCACCCATGTAGTCCTCGGGGGTGGTCACCTCGACGGCCATGACCGGCTCGAGCAGAACCGGGCTGGCCTGGCGCGCGGCCTCCTTGAGCGCCATGGAACCGGCGATCTTGAAGGCCATTTCCGACGAGTCGACCTCGTGGTAAGCGCCGTCCAACAGGGTCACCTTCAGCCCGACCAGCGGGTAACCGGCGAGGACACCGTACTGCATGGCGTCCTGGGCACCGGCGTCCACCGACGGGATGTACTCGCGCGGCACGCGGCCACCGGTGACCTTGTTGTCGAACTCGTAGAGGGCGCCGTCGCCAGTGGACAGCGGCTCCAGCTTGATGATCACGCGCGCGAACTGACCAGAACCACCGGTCTGCTTCTTGTGCGTGTACTCGTACTTCTCGACCGTGCGGCGGATCGTCTCGCGGTAGGCGACCTGCGGCTTACCGATGTTCGCCTCGACCTTGTAGTCGGACTTCATGCGGTTGACCAGCACCTCGAGGTGCAGCTCGCCCATGCCCGCGATGATCGTCTGACCGGTCTCCTCGTCCAGCTGGACCTGGAAGGTGGGGTCCTCCTCGGCCAGCTTCTGGATCGCGGTCGACAGCTTCTCCTGGTCGGCCTTCGTCTTGGGCTCGATGGCCACCTTGATGACCGGCTCCGGGAAGGTCATCGACTCGAGGACGATCGGGTTCTGCGGGTCGCACAGGGTGTCACCGGTCGTGGTGTCCTTCAGGCCGATGACCGCGTAGATGTGGCCGGCCTGGGCCTCGTCGACCGGGTTCTCCTTGTTGGAGTGCATCTGGAAGAGCTTCCCGATGCGCTCCTTCCGCTCCTTGGTCGAGTTGATGACCTGCGCGCCGGCGGCGACCTTGCCCGAGTACACCCGGACGTAGGTCAGCTTGCCGAAGAACGGGTGCGCGGCGATCTTGAACGCCAGCGCCGCGAACGGCTCGTCGACCGACGGCTTCCGGGACGCCGGGGTCTCACCGTCGGTGAGGGTGCCCTCGACGGCGGGGACGTCCAGCGGCGACGGCAGGTAGTCGATCACCGCATCCAGCATGGGCTGCACGCCCTTGTTCTTGAACGCGGAGCCGCACAGCACCGGGTACGCCTCGCGGGCGACCGTCAGCTTGCGGATGCCGGCCTTGATGTCGGCCTCGGACAGCTCCTCGCCGCCGAAGTACTTCTCCATCAGGGCGTCGTCGGTCTCCGCGACGGCCTCGATCAGCTTGTCGCGGTACTCGGCGGCCTTGTCGGCGAGGTCGGCCGGGATCTCCTCGACCTCGTAGTCCTCGCCCTTCTTGACCTCGCCCCGCCAGGTCAGCGCCTTCATGCGGACCAGGTCGACGACGCCCTGGAAGTCGCTCTCGGCGCCGATCGGCAGCTGGATGACCAGCGGGCGAGCGCCGAGGCGCTCCTCGATGGTGCGCACGGTGAAGTAGAAGTCCGCGCCCAGCTTGTCCATCTTGTTGACGAAGCAGATGCGCGGGACCTCGTACTTGTCGGCCTGGCGCCAGACCTGCTCGGACTGGGGCTCGACACCCTCCTTGCCGTCGAAGACGGCAACGGCACCGTCGAGCACCCGCAGCGAACGCTCCACCTCGACGGTGAAGTCGACGTGGCCGGGGGTGTCGATGATGTTGATCTGGTGGTCGGCCCAGAAGGTGGTGGTGGCAGCCGAGGTGATGGTGATACCCCGCTTCTGCTCCTCCTCCATCCAGTCCATCGTCGCGGCGCCGTCGTGCACCTCGCCGATCTTGTAGTTGATCCCGGTGTAGAACAGGATCCGCTCGGTGGTGGTGGTCTTACCGGCGTCGATGTGAGCCATGATGCCGATGTTGCGGACCTTGTTCAGGTCGGTCAGCACGTCGCGTGCCACTGCACTGTTCCCCTGTCTCGAAGCTTGGGGCCCGGCCTGGCTTGTCTCGGCAGCCGGGCTACGTTCACCACCGGTAGTGGGCGAACGCCTTGTTGGACTCGGCCATCTTGTGGGTGTCCTCGCGGCGCTTCACGCTGGCCCCGAGGCCGTTGCTCGCATCGAGCAGCTCGTTCTGCAGGCGCTCGATCATGGTCTTCTCACGGCGGGCGCGGGAGAAGCTGACGATCCACCGCAGCGCAAGGGTCGTCGAGCGGCCCGGCTTGACCTCGATCGGCACCTGGTAGGTGGCACCACCGACGCGGCGGCTCTTCACCTCGATGCTCGGCTTCACGTTGTCCAGCGCACGCTTCAGCGTGACGACGGGATCCGTGCCGGTCTTCTCACGGGCGCCTTCCAGCGCGCCGTAGACGATGCGCTCGGCCAGCGAGCGCTTGCCGTCGGTCAGCACCTTGTTGATCAGCTGCGTGACCAGCGGAGAACCGTAGACCGGGTCGGAGATCAGCGGCCGCTTCGGGGCCGGACCCTTGCGGGGCATTAGCTCTTCTCCTTCTTCGCGCCGTACCGGCTGCGCGCCTGCTTGCGGTTCTTCACACCCTGGGTGTCGAGCGAACCGCGGATGATCTTGTAGCGAACGCCGGGCAGGTCCTTCACACGACCACCGCGCACGAGCACCATCGAGTGCTCCTGCAGGTTGTGGCCCTCGCCCGGGATGTAGGCGGTGACCTCGATGCCGCTGGTCAGCTTGACACGCGCGACCTTGCGCAGCGCCGAGTTCGGCTTCTTGGGCGTCGTGGTGTACACGCGGGTGCACACGCCACGCCGCTGCGGACTCCCCTTGAGGGCCGCGGTCTTCTGCTTGGCAGCCTTGTCCTGGCGGCCCTTGCGGACCAGCTGCTGGATCGTGGGCAATGGACCAGCCTTCTGTCGCGTCTTGCTTGTTCCGTCTTGGTCTCCCCGGCCCCCGAGGTCGGGCGTGTCGGCCCGCGTCTGGGTCTCTCGACCGCTAACGTTCCCTCGGATTTCCGTGGAGCTCCGCTTCGCCGCGGCCGTCGCCACGATGCCGGAGCATCCCCGCTTGGCCGAAAAGCACGCAGAGCGGCCCGACGCATGCCGGGCACAGTCGTCAAAGATACCCGCCCTTGCGGCAGGCGGTGGCATCGGGGGTCCCTAACGGGCTCACACCCCGGCTCCGGCGAGAAGGTGGTGTGGCGAGTCTAGCGGAAAGACGGCCGCACAGGACCGTTCCGCCAACTGTCGGGACACCGTCGGCCGGCGCGTTCGAGCAGGTCGGCGGGCATCTTCGGCATCAGTAACAACGCCGGAATTGGCGGTGGAATTCCCGCGTGGCGAAAAGTGATCAATCGAATCGGTGAGTTCCACGGAAGCGTGCCCGGCGCACACACGGGTGGTGCATGATCCGATACCGAAGGTGCGTAATTCACCACGGGGAGGGACCTGCATGGCCTACGGCAGCCATGGCGACCTGGTCGAGCAGCTGCAGCAGAAGCTGCGCCGGATCGACGAACTGAAGCAGCAGGGTGAGCAGCGGCAGGCCGCGTTCACCCGGATGAAGGACGAGATCGGCGAGCTGTCGGTCACCGTGTCCTCCCCCGACCGGGGCGTGACGGTCGTCGCCGGGCCGGGCGGGAGCGTGCAGTCGGTGCGGGTGACCGAGGAGGCGTTGCAGGGCAGCGCGATCCAGCTGTCGTCGACGATCACGACGACGATCCACGAGGCGGTCGCCGCGGCGGCCCGCAGGCAGGCGGCGATCGTGCAGGACGCGCTCGGGCCGTCCAGCAACGTGCTGGAGCAGGTGCTGCAGACCCAGGCGGAGGCGTTCGGCACCAGCGTGGCCGCGCTGAAGGCGACGGTCGCGGACGAGCGCCCGGTGGTGCCGCAGCGGCCCATCGACCAGGGCGCGGACTTCGCCGAGGAGGACTTCCTGGCCGAGCAGCAGCCGGCCCGCCCGGCCCGCCCGGAGGTCCGCCGCAGGCCCGCCGAGGACGACGACTTCCTGGACCCGTTCGACGAGGGTGACCGCCGGTGAGCGGGGGCTTCTCGGTCGACGTCGGAGCGCTGCGCAAGACGGCCGCCGCGGCGGCCGCGCAGACCTCGCAGGTCAGCGCCTTGCAGCAGCAGATGCAGGACGCCGACGTGCCGCCGGTGTCGTGGGGCCTGCTCGGGCAGCCCATCGTGCACACCGTCTACCGGGACATGCTGGGCCAGCTGAAGGACCACCTGGCGCAGATGGCCGAGGGCTACCAGGCGATCGGCGCGAAGCTGACGAAGGCCGCGGACATGTACGCCGCCATGGACGACGGCGTGGTCGCCGCGTTCCGGGACATCGGCGAAGACCTGGACGAGGCAGCCGAGGGGGTGGTCTGACGTGCCGACCAACGAAGAGGCGCTGGTCGGCCACCTCGGCGACGTCGCGGGCGAGTACGACACCGAGGCGAACCTGGAGCGCCTCGCGGACACCCCGGCGGGACAGCTCTACGACAAGGGCGAACAGGCGTTCGACGCCACGTCCAAGCTCCGGCAGGCCATGGACGACGGCGACCTCCGGGCGCTGGCGAGCGACGGTTTCCACGCGCTCAGCGCAGCCACGAGCTTCGTGGACGAGGCGGCCGGCACCATCACCGGCATCGTCTCCGATCCGCTGGGCTGGCTGATCTCCAACGGCGTGAGCTTCTTGATCAGCTGGATCGAGCCGCTCAACGAGGCGCTCGAGCTGGTCACCGGCGATCCAGAGGCGCTGCAAGCCGGCGCGGACGCCTTCAACGCGCTGGGCGGGGACATCGAGCGGCTGTGCGCCGACACCGAGAAGCTGCTCGTCGAGGGCCTTGCCGGCTGGGAAGGCCCCGCTGCCGCGGCGGCGGGCGAACGGCTGGCGGAGTTCCGGGACGGGCTGACGGGCACCGCGGGCGCCACCGGCGAGATCGCGACACTGCTCGCGGTCAGCTCGGCCGTGATGAGCGTGATCAAGGACGTGATCACCAGCATCATCAGCGACTTCGTGGAGTGGCTGATCGTGACCTGGCTCTCCGCGCTCGCGGCGTCCACTGTCACGTTCGGCGGCTCGCTCACCGTGGCGACGGGAGCCACCGCCGTGCGAGCAGGCACGGAGACCATGAAGGCCAACCGCTGGGTTCTCAAGCTCAAGCAGATCATCGACAAGCTCAACGAGCTCATCGGCAGGATCCAGGCGTTCCTGGCGAAGATCCCCGGGTTCCGGAAGCTCGCCGACGGCCTGGGCACCGCGGACAGCCGGGTCGGCAAGCTCGTCGACGGCACGCTGACCGAGAACCTCGGCGACGAACTCGTCGGCAAGCTCAAGGACGGCACCGAGACGCTCGGCGGCGCGATCCGCGAGCGGGCAGGCAAGACGATCCGGGACTCGGCGGTCGAGGCCGCCAAGGAGAAGGTGTTCTCGACCTACGACAACATCGCGAAGGACGGCAGCGGCGAGGAGATCAAGGTCCCGGACCTGGCGGGCACCGCCAAGGCGGCCAGCGAGACCGTTCAGCCGTTCAAGGACGCCGTCGAGCGGCGGGGGGCTGCCGGGGATCCGGACATGGACGACGCCGAGATCAGCGGCAAGCTCGACTTCTGAGCCATGCGAAAAGGGGCCCCAGGCGCGTGCCTGGGGCCCCTCTTCACGGGCAAAGACCTAGTCGTCCTCGTCGGGTTTGGCGTGGTCCGGCTTGCCCGGGTTGGGGTCCCTCGACAGGTCGATCGCCGGGTGCGTCGGGGCGCCCTCGGGCGCTGCGTGCCGCCCTCTCGACGGCGCCTCATCCGGGGTCTGCTCTGCGTTCACAACGCCCTCCTCGTGTCGCTCGTGTGAACTCGCGCCTCACGCTACCTCCGCGGCCCGCCCCGGACACGACGAAGCCCCCGGCTCCACGAAGGGAACCGGGGGCTCGCGAACAACGTCAGCGGAAGTCGCGACCGAAGTCGTAGTCGTCCAGCGGAACCGCGGCGCCGGTGCCGGTGCCGAAGACGTCCGGGGTGTAGTAGCCGTCGTCGTAGGACGGGATGGCGTACGCCGCCACCCGGGCCTCCTCCGTCGGCTGCACCTGGATGTTCCGGTACCGGTTGATGCCGGTGCCCGCCGGGATCAGCTTACCGATGATCACGTTCTCCTTGAGGCCCACGAGCTTGTCGCTGCGGCCGTTGATCGCCGCGTCGGTCAGGACACGCGTGGTCTCCTGGAACGACGCCGCCGACAGCCACGAGTCCGTGGTCAGCGAGGCCTTCGTGATACCCATCAGCACCGGGCGGCCCGAGGCCGGCTCGCCGCCCTCGGCCACGACCGACCGGTTCGTGCTCTCGAACTTGGTCCGCTCGGGCAGCTCGCCCGGCAGGAAGTCCGTCGAACCGGAGTCGATGATCGTCACCCGGCGCAGCATCTGCCGGACGATGACCTCGATGTGCTTGTCGTGGATCGACACACCCTGGGCCCGGTACACCTTCTGGACCTCTTCGACGAGGTGCATCTGCGCCTCGCGCGGGCCCATGACACGCAGCACCTCGTGCGGGTCCGGCGTGCCCTCGAGCAGCAGCTGGCCGACGTTCACGTGGTCGCCGTCCTGCAGCGGCCCGTTCGGCGTGTTGGCCAGGCGCTGACGCTTCGACAGCTTGTCGAAGACGATCTCCTCGCCACCGTCGTCCGGGATGAGCGTGATCTTCCAGAACCGCTCGCTCTCCTCGATGCGCACGCGCCCATCGACGTCGGCGATCGGCGCCTTGCCCTTCGGGACCCGGGCCTCGAACAGCTCGGTGACACGGGGCAGACCGGTCGTGATGTCGTCACCGGCGACACCACCCTGGTGGAAGGTACGCATCGTCAGCTGCGTACCCGGCTCACCGATCGACTGGGCGGCGACGATACCGACGGCCTCACCCACGTCGACGAGCTTGCCGGTCGCCATCGAGCGGCCGTAGCACATCGCGCAGACACCGACGGCCGACTCGCAGGTCAGCACCGAGCGGACCTTGACCTTGGTGACGCCGAACGCGATCAGCTTCTCCATGGCCGGGTCGGACAGGTCGTCGCCCGCGTTGAGCACGACGTTGCCCTGCTCGTCGGTGACGTCCTGGGCGAGCGTCCGGGCGTACACGCTGGTCTCCACGTGCGCGCCGCGCAGCACGGTGCCGTCCGGCTGCTTCTCGCCGATCGGCCGGGTCACGCCGCGGCTGGTGCCGCAGTCGGTCTCCCGGACGATGACGTCCTGCGACACGTCCACCAGACGACGGGTCAGGTAACCCGAGTCGGCGGTCCTCAGCGCGGTGTCGGCCAGACCCTTCCGCGCACCGTGGGTGGCGATGAAGTACTCCGCCACCGACAGGCCCTCGCGGAAGTTCGACTTGATCGGGCGCGGGATGTACTCACCCTTCGGGTTCGACACCAGACCACGCATACCGGCCAGCGACCGGACCTGGGTCATGTTGCCCGCCGCCCCGGACTTCACGATCATCGAGATCGGGTTGTCCTCCGGGAAGGCGTCCTCCATGATCTCGGCGACCTCGTCGGTCGCCTGGGTCCACACCTTGACCAGCTCGTTGTTGCGCTCGGCGTGCGAGAGCTGACCACGCTGGTAGCGCTTCTCCACCTGCGCGGCCTTGGCCTCGTACCGGTCGAGGATCTCCTTCTTCTCCGGCGGCACGATGACGTCGAACATCGACACCGTGACACCCGAGCGTGTGGCCCAGTAGAAGCCGGCGTCCTTCAGCCGGTCCAGGACCTGCGCGACCTGCGTCATCGAGTACCGCTCGGCGAGGTCGTTCACGATCGCCGCCTGGCGCTTCTTCGGCAGCGGCTCGTTGATGAACGGGTAGTCCGCAGGCAGCAGGTCGTTGAACAGCACCCGGCCCAGGGTGGTCTCGGCCAGCCACGGCTGACCGGGCTCCCAGCCCTTCTCGGTGAGCTCGGCGATCTGGGCCTTGTTCGGCTGACGGTCCTTGACGCGGATCTTGATCGGCGCGTGCAGGCCCAGCGTCTTGCGGTCGAAGGCCATGATGGCCTCGGCCGGGGAGCTGAACGCCTGGCCGGCGCCGACCGCGTTCTCGTCGAGACGGGTCAGGTGGAACAGGCCGGTGACCATGTCCAGACGCGGCATGGCCAGCGGGCGACCGGACGCCGGCGACAGGATGTTGTTCGCCGACAGCATCAGGATCCGGGCCTCGGCCTGCGCCTCGGCCGACAGCGGCAGGTGCACCGCCATCTGGTCACCGTCGAAGTCCGCGTTGAACGCCTCGCAGACCAGCGGGTGCAGCTGGATGGCCTTGCCCTCGACCAGCTGCGGCTCGAAGGCCTGGATGCCCAGCCGGTGCAGGGTCGGCGCACGGTTGAGGAGCACCGGGTGACCGGTGATGACCTCTTCCAGCACGTCCCACACCTGCGGGCGGGCCCGCTCCACCATCCGCTTCGCGGACTTGATGTTCTGCGCGTGGTTCAGGTCGACCAGCCGCTTCATGACGAACGGCTTGAACAGCTCCAGCGCCATGTCCTTGGGCAGACCGCACTGGTGCAGCTTCAGCTGCGGGCCGACGATGATGACCGAACGGCCCGAGTAGTCGACGCGCTTGCCGAGCAGGTTCTGGCGGAACCGGCCCTGCTTGCCCTTGAGCAGGTCGGACAGCGACTTCAGCGGCCGGTTGCCGGGACCGGTGACCGGACGGCCGCGGCGGCCGTTGTCGAACAGCGCGTCGACGGCCTCCTGCAGCATCCGCTTCTCGTTGTTGACGATGATCTCGGGCGCGCCGAGGTCGATCAGCCGCTTGAGGCGGTTGTTCCGGTTGATGACCCGGCGGTACAGGTCGTTGAGGTCCGAGGTGGCGAAGCGGCCACCGTCGAGCTGCACCATCGGGCGCAGGTCCGGCGGGATCACCGGGACCGCGTCGAGGACCATGCCGCGCGGGTCGTTGCCGGTGGCCTGGAAGGCCGCGACGACCTTGAGCCGCTTCAGCGCGCGGAGCTTCTTCTGCCCCTTGCCGTTGCGGATGGTGTCGCGCAGCTTCTCGGCCTCGGCGTTGACGTCGAACTCGGTGGCCAGCTTCTGGATGGCCTCCGCGCCCATGCCGCCGGTGAAGTACTCGCCGTAGCGGTCGTACAGCTCGCGGTACAGGGTCTCGTCCGCGATCAGCTGACGCGGCTCGAGCTTGGTGAAGGTGGTCCAGATCTCCTCGAGCCGGTCCAGCTCGCGCTGGGCGCGGTCGCGGAGCTGCTTCATCTCCCGCTCGCCGCCCTCCTTGACCTTCCGGCGCACGTCGGACTTGGCGCCTTCGGCCTCGAGCTGGGCGAGGTCGGCCTCGAGCTTCTGCGCGCGCGCCTCGATGTCGGCGTCGCGCTTCGCCTCGATGTTCTTCCGCTCGACGCTGATCTCGTTCTCCAGCGTCGGCAGGTCGTTGTGCCGCAGCTCGGTGTTCACACCGGTGATCACGTAGGCCGCGAAGTAGATGATCTTCTCGAGGTCCTTGGGCGCCAGGTCGAGCAGGTAGCCCAGGCGCGAGGGAACACCCTTGAAGTACCAGATGTGCGTGACCGGCGCGGCCAGCTCGATGTGGCCCATCCGCTCACGACGCACCTTGGCACGGGTCACCTCGACACCACAGCGCTCGCAGATGATGCCCTTGAAGCGGACCCGCTTGTACTTACCGCAGTAGCACTCCCAGTCCCGGGTGGGGCCGAAGATCTTCTCGCAGAAGAGCCCGTCCTTCTCCGGCTTCAGGGTGCGGTAGTTGATGGTCTCCGGCTTCTTGACCTCGCCGAAGGACCACTGACGGATGTCATCGGCGGTCGCCAGGCCGATCCGGAGCTCATCGAAGAAGTTGACGTCCAGCACGTCGTTGCATCCCCTTTGGGGTTGATTCGGCTAGAGGAGTCGGCTACCGGGAGCGGGGCCGCGGGAGGTGGCCCCGCTCCCGGTCGCTACGTCATTGCACGACGTCGTCCACCGAGGGCGACTCGTTGCGGGACAGGTTGATGCCGAGGTTGGCGGCGGCGCGCTCCAGGTCCTCGTCGTCGGAGTCGCGCATCTCGATCGCCGCGCCGTCGCTGGAGAGGACCTCCACGTTCAGGCAGAGCGACTGCAGCTCCTTGAGGAGAACCTTGAACGACTCCGGGATGCCCGGGTCGGGGATGTTCTCGCCCTTGACGATCGCCTCGTACACCTTCACGCGGCCGACCACGTCGTCCGACTTGATCGTCAGCAGCTCCTGCAGCGTGTAGGCCGCGCCGTAGGCCTGCATCGCCCAGCACTCCATCTCGCCGAAGCGCTGGCCACCGAACTGCGCCTTACCACCCAGCGGCTGCTGGGTGATCATCGAGTACGGGCCGGTGGAGCGGGCGTGGATCTTGTCGTCCACCAGGTGGTGCAGCTTGAGGATGTACATGTAGCCGACGGCCACCGGGTACGGGAACGGCTCGCCGGAACGGCCGTCCAGCAGCGTCGCCTTGCCGTTCTCCTTGACCATGCGCTCGCCGTCCCGGTTGGGCCGGGTCGACGCGAGCAGGCCGGTGAGCTCCTCTTCCCGCGCGCCGTCGAACACCGGGGTCGCGGTGTTCGTGCCGGGCTCGACGTCGTAGAGCTCCTCGGAGAGGTTATGCGCCCACTCCGGGTTGCCCTCGATCTTCCAGCCCTGCGAAGCGAGCCAGCCCAGGTGCAGCTCGAGGATCTGGCCGATGTTCATCCGTCGCGGCACACCGTGGGTGTTCAGGATGATGTCGACCGGGGTGCCGTCCTCCATGAACGGCATGTCCTCGACCGGCAGGATCTTGCCGATGACACCCTTGTTGCCGTGGCGGCCGGCGAGCTTGTCGCCCGGCTGGATCTTCCGCTTCTGCGCGACGTAGACGCGGACGAGCTCGTTCACGCCCGGGGGCAGCTCGTCGTCCTCCTCGCGGGAGAACACGCGGACGCCGATGACCTTGCCGGTCTCGCCGTGCGGCACCTTCAGCGACGTGTCGCGGACCTCGCGGGCCTTCTCGCCGAAGATCGCGCGGAGCAGGCGCTCCTCCGGGGTCAGCTCGGTCTCGCCCTTCGGCGTGACCTTCCCGACCAGGATGTCGCCGTCGCGGACCTCCGCGCCGATGCGCACGATGCCGCGCTCGTCCAGGTCCGCCAGGACCTCCTCGGAGACGTTCGGGATGTCCCGGGTGATCTCCTCGGCGCCGAGCTTGGTGTCGCGGGCGTCGATCTCGTGCTCCTCGATGTGGATCGAGGTGAGCACGTCGTCCTGCACCAGGCGCTCGGAGAGGATGATCGCGTCCTCGTAGTTGTGGCCCTCCCACGGCATGATCGCCACGAGCAGGTTCTTGCCGAGCGCCATCTCACCCTGGTCGGTGGACGGGCCGTCGGCGATGACCTGGCCGGCCTCGACGCGGTCGCCCTCCGACACGATCGGGCGGTGGTTGAAGCAGGTGCCCGCGTTGGTGCGGCGGAACTTGTGCAGTCCGTAGCTCTTGCGGGTGCCGTCGTCGTGCATGATCGTCACGAGGTCGGCCGAGAGCTCCTCGACGACACCGGCCTGCTCGGCGACGAGCACGTCACCGGCGTCGACCGCGGCACGCAGCTCCATGCCGGTGCCGACCAGCGGCGACTCGGCGCGCAGCAGCGGCACGGCCTGGCGCTGCATGTTGGCACCCATCAGCGCGCGGTTGGCGTCGTCGTGCTCGAGGAACGGGATCATCGCCGTGGCGACCGACACCATCTGACGCGGCGACACGTCCATGTAGTCGATCTCCAGCGGGTCGAGCAGCTCGACCTCGCCACCCTTGCGTCGACCCAGGACCTGGGCCTCGGCGAAGTGACCGTCCTCGGTCAGCGGCGCGTTGGCCTGCGCCTTGACGTAGCGGTCCTCCTCGTCGGCGGTCAGGTAGTCGACCTGGTCGGTGACCCGGCCCTCGACGACCTTCCGGTACGGCGTCTCGATGAAGCCGAACGGGTTGACCCGCGCGTAGGAGCACAGCGAGCCGATCAGGCCGATGTTCGGGCCTTCCGGCGTCTCGATCGGGCACATGCGGCCGTAGTGCGACGGGTGGACGTCACGGACCTCCATGCCGGCGCGCTCACGGGACAGACCACCCGGGCCCAGCGCGTTGAGGCGGCGCTTGTGGGTCAGGCCCGACAGCGGGTTGTTCTGGTCCATGAACTGCGACAGCTGCGAGGTGCCGAAGAACTCCTTGATCGCAGCCACCACGGGGCGGATGTTGATCAGGGTCTGCGGCGTGATCGCCTCGACGTCCTGCGTGGTCATCCGCTCGCGGACGACGCGCTCCATGCGGGACAGGCCGACCCGGATCTGGTTCTGGATCAGCTCGCCCACGGTGCGGATGCGGCGGTTACCGAAGTGGTCGATGTCGTCGACCTCGACCGGGACCTCGTTCTCGCCCTCGCCCATCTTGGTCTCGCCCGCGTGCAGGCGGACCAGGTACTCGATGGTCGAGACGATGTCCTCTTC
The DNA here is from genome assembly GCF_050958625.1 of Amycolatopsis sp. 3B14. Classification (NCBI taxonomy): domain Bacteria; kingdom Bacillati; phylum Actinomycetota; class Actinomycetes; order Pseudonocardiales; family Pseudonocardiaceae; genus Amycolatopsis; species Amycolatopsis sp. 3B14. Next base: position 75,316 of record NZ_JBHZEN010000001.1, on the reverse strand, counting down.
GGTGAGGGTGCCGGTCTCGTACGGCAGGTTCAGGCCCAGCTTCTTGTTCAGCTTGTAGCGGCCGACCTTGGCCAGGTCGTAGCGCTTCTCCTTGAAGAACAGGTTCTCCAGGAGCGTCTGGGCGCTCTCCTTGGTCGGCGGCTCGCCCGGGCGCAGCTTGCGGTAGATGTCGAGCAGCGCCTCGTCGGTGCCGGCCGTGTGGTCCTTCTCGAGCGTCGCGAGCAGGGTCTCCGAGAAGTGGAACCGCTCGCGGATCTGCTCAGTGGTCCAGCCGAGGGCCTTCAGCAGCACGGTCACCGGCTGGCGGCGCTTGCGGTCGATGCGGACGCCGACGGTGTCGCGCTTGTCCACGTCGAACTCGAGCCACGCGCCGCGGCTCGGGATGATCTTGACGCTGAAGACGTCCTTGTCGGTGGTCTTGTCGACGCTGGTGTCGAAGTAGACGCCGGGCGACCGGACCAGCTGGGACACCACGACACGCTCGGTGCCGTTGATGATGAAGGTGCCCTTCTCGGTCATCACGGGGAAGTCGCCCATGAAGACCGTCTGGGACTTGATCTCGCCGGTGTTGTTGTTGACGAACTCGGCGGTCACGAACAGCGGGGCCGCGTACGTCATGTCCTTGTCCTTGCACTCCTCGACGGAGGCCTTGACCTCGTCGAAGCGCGGGTCGGAGAAGGACAGGGACATCGAACCGGAGAAGTCCTCGATCGGCGAGATCTCGTTGAGGACCTCTTCGAGGCCGCCGACGGGGTTCTCCTCGCCCTCGTTCACGCGGCGCTCGAACCACTTCTCGTCACCGGTGAACCACTGGAAGGACTGGATCTGCACGTCCAGCAGGTTGGGGGTGGGGAGGGGCTCGCGGATCTTCGCGAACGAGACCCGCTTGGGGGCTCCGGGAATTCCCGTCGGGTTCGGCTCCGTTACAGCCGAGGTGGTCGCAGCAGTGGCCTGGTTCGCGGGAGAGACTGCCAAGATGCGTCCTTCCGGGGACAATGAGCGGTGCGCAGCCGCGTTAGCAACAGCTAAAGCGACTGTCAAGGGTGCCGTGTGCCCACTATCCTAGCTTCCGTCTCCGGGCAGCCTGAAAGAGGGCAGCGCAAAGAAGCAGTCTAGCCCGAACGACGCGTTCTGTCGAGGGGGCCTCTCGATGGGGCCCGCACCTCGATCACGACGTCCTCAGGCATCGCCTCCCGGCAGACCCTCCCGCAGGGTGCTGCCGTTGGCGATAAGCGTGAACCCCCGGCGCCGAAGAGTCAAGATGCCACGCGGCGAACCCGCCGGTTGGCGCAACGACATCGCAGTCCGTACACGGCTTCGACCTGGGGATTCGTGCGCGCGGAGGCGCTCCGGGACGGATGCGGTCACCAGGGGTTGCGGGCCGGCTCACGCCGGTCCAAGATCGTCCTCGGGTGTTGTGACGGGGCCCCGCGGAGCGGCGCGGCGGCCCCGGTCCGGCCGTCGCGGAGGAGCGATCGCGGCGGCTTCGAGTGGCGCGCTTCACGCGCGCGAGGGTGTTGCGTCGTGCCCCGGTGAGCCGGCTCGGGAAGCGGCGACGGGATGGGCGCGTCCGTCCGGGCACCAGCTGGGCGAGGACAGCGGAACGGCCCGCCGGGCCGGGGGCTCGGCGGGCCGTGGTGCCGTTGGGGTCAGCGGGACGGTGCCGGGGACGCCGGGGGCGCGCTGGACGGCGCAGGCGTCGGCGTCGGCTGGTCCGCCGCGTACGTGTCGAGGGCGGACACCTTCCACTTCCCGTCGACGTACTGCATGTTCAGCCACAGCTGGGCGCTGCCGCTCGCGGTCTGGTTCTGGTCCGTGCGCGTCGAGGTCTGGTCGACGAACACCATGACCTTCGCGCGGTCCCCGTCGAGCATGATCACCGCGCTGCGGGTCGCCTTCACGGTGACCACGATCTTCTGCTGCGGGGCCAGCCGCTCGACCTCGCCGAAGATGCGGTTGTACGTGGCCTTCACCTCGTCGTTGAGGAGCAGGTCCTTGGCCGCGTCCTGGGTCTTGGCGATGTTGTTGAAGTCGTAGGAGAACAGCGACTCCACGGCGTTCGACGCGGCCTTGCTGACGTCCGCGGTGCGGGCCGTGTCCAGCAGGGCGGTGTTCGACGTCATCGCGTCGACGCGGTTGCCCTCGATCTTGAACCACACCGCGAACCCGGCCAGCACCAGCGCCAGGCCGAACAACGCGCCGGCCAGGACGTACGGGCTGGTCGTGCGCCGCTGGCGCGGCTCCGCGGGCTCCTCCTCCGCCGCGGCGGCCTCGGCCTCGGCGTAGCTCTCCGGCTTCGGCTCCCCCGCGTCGCGGGCCTTCGGCCGCGGGCTGGGCCGCCGGGGCTCGGCCGGGGCTTCCGCGGCCTCCTCGGGCTCGACCGATGCAGGCTCAGCCGAAGCGGGCTCGGCCGGCGCCGAAGCCTCCTCGACCTCGGGCGCGCTGACCTCCTCGGGCCCGGGGTACTCCTCGTCGCGGGGCCTCGGCGAGGGACGCCGGATCCCGGCGCCGGCGACCTTGGGGCGGCGGCGCACCGGCGGCGGCTGCCGGCGAGACGGTGGCATGACTGGTCCTCTCCTCGTACGCCTGGGGCGACGGTTACTGCCCGCTCACGAGCGGCACCGACCCGATCCCGGACACCTTCCACTCGTCACCGACACGGGTCATCTGCACCTCCAGCCGCAGCGGCTTGGCGGCCGGCTGGGCGCCCTCCTGCGCGACCAGCGTGCTGATCGCCGCCAGGAAGCTCGCCTTCCCGCCGTGCAGGTCCAGCTCCTCCACCCCGATGTCCTGCACCGTGGTGGTCACCTTGGTCTTGGCGGCGGCCATCGCCTGGCGGTAGTTCTGCTCGCTCGCGGTGATCTGGTCGACCAGGTCCTGGGTCGACACGGCCTTCTGCTGCGCGAAATAGGCGTCCGGGTTGGTGTAGTCCAGCTCGGTGTACGCCTTGACCGCCGCGGTGCCCGCCTTGACCACGTCGTCGCGCGCCTGGGCGAGCGCCAGGTTGTCGTCGGCGGAGGCGACCCACCACTGGACGCCGAAGATCCCGGCGACGATCAGCGCCGCCGCGGCCAGTGCGGCCGTGCCCAGGACCAGGTAGCGGCCCAGCTTGTCCCCGGCCGCCTTGTCCTCGGCAGGCGGATCCGGGAAGCCGGCGTCCTCGGTCCGTGCCTCGTCCGAACTCATAACACTCCAGAGTAGGTAGGTCGGGTGTGGGCGGCGTCAGCCGGGCAGCCCCAGCAGCGCGGTCAGGCTGGTGATCGAGACGCCGGGCGAGCCGACGACGCCGGGGGTGCCCCGCATGTACGCCAGCTGCTCCTCGTCGCGGGTCGAGTTCTGCTCCACTTCCTGCGGCGTCGGCGCGACCGGCACACCGTTGTACGGCGCGTTCTGGGCGCCGCGCACGCCGATCGGGCTGCCTGCGGGCTCCGCGCAGTACGAGTTCAGGTTCGGGTCGCGCGGGGTCGTCTCCGCGCCCGTGCGGTACTCCTGCGGGCTCATGTAGCCCTTGGTGCACACCGGCGGGTCGAACAGGTTGAGCGCGAGCCCGAGGTGCGCGGTGCCGTCGCCGGGCGCCACGCTGCGGGCGCCCACCGCCAGCACCGGATAGCTGACCAGCACCTGCTGGATGCCGTCCTGGCGGGTCAGCAGCAGGTTCGACGTGGTCAGCAGGTTCGCGGTCAGCTCGCCGAGGCCGGGCCCGAGGTCGGTGACGAACTGGTTGACCGTCTGCGCGGCGCCGGGGGCGACCTCGATCAGCCGCCGGATGTCGGCGTCGGAGCCCTTCAGCGTCGCGGACAGCTCGTTGAGGTTGGCGCTGAACTCCTTCAGGTTGCCTGCCTGCTGGTTCTGCGTCTGCAGCACCCGCTCACCGGAGTCGAGCAGCTGCACGGTCTGCGGCAGGTACTGCTGCGCGGTGGCGGTGAAGTCGCGCGCGGTGTCCAGCAGCTGCTGCAGGCCCGGCCCGGTGCCGTTGAACGCGTCGTAGGACTCGTCGACGACGGTCCGCAGCGCGTCCTTGGGCACCGAGGACGCCAGGCTGTCCAGGTCGGTGATGATCTGGTCGGTGCCGATCGGCACCTGGGCCTTCGCGGCCGGGATCACCGAGCCGCCCGCGAGGTACGGACCGCCGTCGGCGACCGGCCGCAGGTCGACGAACTGCTCGCCGACGGCCGACCGGTTCGCGATGACGGCCTGCAGGTTCGCCGGCACCTGCGGGGTGTCCGGCGCGATCTCCAGGTCGGCCTCCAGCCCGTCGGCGGTGAGCCGCAGCTGGCCGACCTTGCCGATGTTGTAGCCGCGGTAGGTGACCTCGGCGCCGGTGAAGATGCCGCCGGACTGGGTCAGCTCGAGTTTGACCGTGTACCCGGTCTGGCCGAACACCTGCCCGAGCCCGGCGAACCGGACCAGCGCGTACACCACGGCCACCACGGAGATGACCAGGAACGCGATCAGTTGGATCTTGGTCTTGCGGACCAGCATCACGCACCCCCCGCCAGCAGGCCGAAGATGCCCGCGACCCCGGTCTGTTGCGGCTGCGCCCCGGTCGCCCCGGTGGTACCGGTGGCCCCGGTAGCCGCTGCGCTCTGCGACTCGCCCGGCAACGGCAGTGGCGGCGGCTGGTTGGCCTGCTCGCCCTCGACGCCGCCGGTGAGCCCGGCCAGGCTGTCCGGCAGCACACCGCCGAGCGGGTTCTGCCTGCTCCGGCTCAGGTTCTGCAGCACGTTCTGCAGGTTCAGGTCGATCTTGGCGTAGAGGTTGAAGTAGTCGCCCTTCACGCCGTCGATCGCCGCGTCGGTGAACGGGTAGGTCAGCAGGATCTCCAGCGACTTGGGGAGGTCGGCGCCTGCCTCGCCGAGCTTCTGCAGCGTCGGCAGCAGCGCCCGCAGATCGGCGACCAGGTTCTCCTGGCTCTTGTTCAGCGTGTCGACGGTGACGCCGGAGAGGTTCTGCAGCGCCTGCAGCATGGTGACCAGCTGGGTGCGCTGCTGCTCCAGGACGCCGATGCCGGGGCCGAGGTCGTCGATCGCGTTGACGATCTGGTCCTTCTGCCCGGCCAGCGTGCTGGCGAGCCGGTTGAGGCCGTCCAGCGCGCGGGTGATGTCGCCGGACTGGGCGTCCAGTGTGGACACCAGCTGGTTGGCGTTGTCCAGCAGGCGCCGGATGTCCGGCTCACGCCCCTCGGTGGCGGCGTTGAGCTCCTTGGTGATGGTGTTGAGCTGCTCGACCCCGCCGCCGTTGAGCAGCATGGACAGCGCACCGAGCACCTCCTCCACCTCGACGCTGCGGTTGGTGCGCGCCAGCGGGATCTCCGCGCCGTCGGTGAGCGTGCCCTGCGCCAGGTCGTCGCCGGGCGAGGCCAGCTCGACGTACTTCTCGCCGAGGAGGCTGGACTGCCGGATGTTGGCGAGCGAGTTGGCTGGCAGCTTGACGTCGCCGTTGAGCTTCACGGTGACCTCGGCGTGCCAGCCGTCCGGGGTCAGCCCGATCGCCTCGACCCGGCCGACCGGGACCTCGTTGACCTTGACCCCGGCCTGCGGCACGAGGTCGAGGACGTCGTTGAACTGGACCTTGACCGTGTACGGGTGGTCGCCGAGGTCGGCGCCGCCGGGCAGCGGCACGTCGTAGATGCCGCCGAACGAGCAGCCGGACAGGGTCAGCGCGCCGGCCACGCCGGCGGCGACGAGCGCGATCGTCTTCCTCACCGCGACGCCCCCGTTCCGTAGACCGTCTGCGCCAGCGGGAGCGGCAGCGGCGGCAGCTCGCCGTTCTGCAGCGCGTGCACGGTCTGCGCGACCGACGGCAGCGGCACCGCACCGTCCAGCAGCGGCGCGACCGAGCTGCACAGGTCGCCGAGCGCGTCCAGCGCGGACGGGGTCTGCTTGAGCAGGTTGCAGATCATCACGATCGGCGGCTGGGTCAGCTCGTTGAGGTTGGCCCGCGCGTCGAGCGTGCCCGACGAGCCGTTGTAGGCGTTGATCACGTTGTTCAGGCCCACCGGCGCGACGTCGAGGATCTCGGCGAGCGCGCTGCGCTGGTCCACCAGCACCTGGGTCACGCTGGCCAGTTTGTCCACGTTGGACTTGAGCCGGTCCGAGTGGTTGTTGATGAACTGCTGCACCGTAGCGAGCGTGGTGCCGAGCTGCTGCACCGTGGCGGCCAGGTTGTCCTTCTCCCCCGCCAGGTAGCCGGAGACGTCGGCGAGCCGCTGCTCGAACTGGCGCACCTGGTTGTCGCTGTTGGCCAGTGTCGTGGTGAAGTCGGCCAGGTTGGAGATCGTGCCGAACAGGTCGTCCTCGTTGCCGGACAACGTCTTCGACGCCTGGCTCAGCTTGGTGATCGTGTCGTGCAGGGCCTGGCCGTTGCCGTCCAGGTTCTGCGCCAGCGTGGTGAGCAGGTCCGACAGCGAGCCGTTCTGGTTCACCCCGTTCGGGCCGAGCGAGCGGCTGATCTTGTCCAGGCTGTCGTAGAGCTGGTCAACCTCGATCGGCACCGCGGTCTTCTCCAGCGGGATGGTGGCACCCTCGCTGATCACCTCGCCGCCGGTGTAGGCCGGGGCGAGCTGCACGTACCGGTCGCTGACCAGCGACGGCGCGACGATCGCGGCCTGCGCGTCGGCGGGCACCCGCACCGCGCGGTCGTACTCCATCACGACCTTGACCCGGTCGCCCATCGGCTCGACCGAGGTCACCTTGCCCATGTCCACACCGAGCACCCGCACGCTGTTGCCGACGTAGAGGCCGGTCGCGCTGGTGAAGTAGGCGGTGAGGTGCTTCTTGTCGGCGTCCTTGAGGGTCCACCAGAGCACGCCGGCCACGACGAGACCGAGCACGCACGCCGCGGCGACGCCGCGCGCGAGGGATCGGCCGAAGCGGGTCTCCGTCATTTCTGGTTGCACCCCTCTTCGTTCAGGGGGCCGATCGAAGGCAGGATCAGACCGCAGATGTAGTTGTCGAACCAGTGCCCGTTGCCGACGGTGTTGGTGAACACGCGGATGTAGGGCGCGAACCGGGCGATGCCCTGCGCCAGGTTGTCCTGGTTGCGCTGCAGCATCGCGGTGAGCTGGTCGAGCGAGGTCAGCACCGGCGTCAGCTGGGCGTCGTTGTCGCTCACCAGGCCCTGCAGCTGCCGGGACAGCTCCTGCGATCCGGCCAGCAGCGTGGAGATCGCCTGCTCACGCGCCGCGACCTCCTGCAGCACCAGGTTGCCGTCCTGCAGCAGCCGGGTCAGCTGCTGGTCGCGGTCGGCCAGCGTCTGCGAGATCTGGTTGGTGTTCTGCAGCAGCTGCGCCAGCTCGGTGTCCCGCTTGGCGATCGTGTCGGACAGCTGCGACAGGCCGTTCAGCGCGCCGCGCACGTTGTCGGAGGTGCCCGACAGCGTCTGGGACAGCACGTCGAAGGATTGGGCCAGCTGGTCCGTGTCGATGTCGTTGACCGTCGACGACAGGTCCCGGAACGCGTCCAGCACGTCGTAGGGCGCCAGCGTCCGTTCCTTCGGGATCGGCGTGCCGGGGTCGAGCGCCTTCTCGCCGACCGGGTCGAGCGCGAGGTACTTCTGGCCGAGCAGCGTCTTGATCTTGATCGCCGCCGCGGTCTTGTCGCCGAGCCAGGTGTCCTTGACCTTGAACGTCACCTTCACCGACGCGCCGTCCAGCGTCACGTCGGTGACCTTGCCGACCTTCACGCCGGCGACCCGCACCTCGTCGTCGGCCTTCAGGCCGGCCGCCTCGGTGAACTCCGCCTCGTAACTGGTCCCGGCGCCGATGATCGGCAGGTCGTCGGCGTTGAGCGCGGCGATGAAGCCCAGCAGCATCAGCACGAGGCCGACGGCCGCGATGGGCACCGGGTTGCGTGACTGGAAGCTCCTCATGATCCGCACCGCGCCTGGGTCGCCGGCATGATCGGGAGGTTGATCTCCTGGTTGATCAGCGGCGGCAGCGACACGCTCCCGCTCGCCGAGCAGAGGTAGAAGTTGAACCAGGAACCGTAGTCGGCCGTGCGCGCCAGCGTCGTGACCTTCTCCGGCAGGAACTGGATGAAGTGCTCCACCAGTGGCTCGCTGTCGTTGAGGTTCTGGGCGAGCCCGCCCAGCGCCGAGATGTCGTTCTTGAGCGGTTCGCGCGCCTCGTCGAGGAAGCCCGCGGTCGTGTTGGCCAGCCCGCCGAGCGCGTCGATCGCGTCACCGATCGAGTCGCGGTCCTGCGCCAGGCCGGTGGTGAGCTGCTGCAGCTTGTCGATCAGGTCGGTCAGCTGCGGGGTGTGCGCGTTGACCGCGTCCAGCACCGTGTTCAGGTTGGTCACCACCTGGCCGATCACCTGGTCCTTCTGCGCGATCGTGGTGGTCAGCGACGCGGTGTGGGCGAGCAGGCTGTCGATCGTGCCGCCCTCGCCCTGCAGGACCTGGATCAGCTCGTAGGACAGCTTGTTGACGTCCTCCGGGTTGAGCGCGCGGAACAGCGGCTTGAACCCGTTGAACAGCTCGTCCAGGTCGAGCGCGGGCGTGGTGCGCTCCAGCGGGATCGTGCTGCCCGGCTTGAGCGTGCCCTTGTCGTCCCCGGTGCCCTGGCCCAGCGAGAGGTACCGCTGGCCGACCAGGTTGCGGTACTTGATCTGCACCGTCACCCCGGCGGGCAGGGTGCGGCCCTGGTCGACCTCGAAGTCGATCTGGGCCTGGCGCCGGTCGACGATCTTGACGTCGGTGACCTGTCCGACCTTCACGCCCGCGATGCGGACGTCGTCGCCGGGCAGCACCAGCGTGGCGTCGGTGAAGCGGGCGCTGTAGCCGGTGGTGTCCTGGGTGTTGATGTTGGCGATGCTGATGCCGAGGATCGCCGTGAACAACACGGTGATCACGATGAAGATGGTCAGCTTGACCAGCGGCGCGACCAGTCCCCTCACTTGACCGTCACCTCCGCACCCCGGTAGAGCGGGCCCACGAGCAGGCCGGACCAGCCCGGCATGGCCGCCGGGTCGAGGCCGACCTGCGGGCCGACGAGCTGGGACAGGAAGTCGAGCTCGGCCCGGCTGTTGGCCGGGTTGCCGCCCGCCGCGCCGCCGCCGTTGTAGCCGCCGGCGTCGGCGATGGTGTTGGCCGGGACGAGACCGTCACTGGCCGGACGCGAGCCCGGCGTCGGCTGGGCGCCATCCTTGATCGGGCCCTCCGGCGGGTACTGCGGGAACGGCTGCGGGAAGTCCTTGACGTTGTAGCAGCGCGGGCCCCGCTTGTCCTCGAAACGCGGCTCGTCGCGGCCCGCCACGTACGGCCCGCGGGTGGTGACGATCTCGATCGTCGCGTGCAGGCCCGGCTGGTTCGTGCCCTTGCCCAGCGCCTCGTCCACGTAGGGCACCAGCTCGGCCATCGAGCCGAACAGGCACGGGTACTCCGGCGCGTACTTCGCCAGCAGCTCGGCCGTCGGCCGGGAGTTCTCGGCGAGGCTGATCAGGTTGCTCGCGTTCGCGCTCACGAACGATTCCAGGGTCTGCGACGCGGCCGTCACGTTGGCGTAGAGGGCCTGCAGGTTCTGCTGCTCGTCGAACACCGTCTTCGTCGTGGTCGACAGGTTGTCCAGCGTCTGCACCAGGTCCAGCGCGGCGTCGCTGAGGTTGTCGGAGAACTTCGCCAGCTCGCGCAGGTTCTCCTGCAGCTGCGGCAGGTGCGGGTTCAGGTCGCCGAAGTAGGTGCCCAGCTCCGACAGGGTCTGCCCGAGCGTCTCGCCGCGGCCCTGCAGGGCGGTCGAGATGGCGGTCAGCGTGGTGGACAGCTTCTCCGGCTGCACGGCCTGCAAGACCGGCAGCAGGTTGTCCAGCGCCTGCGACAGCTGGACCGCGTTCTGCGTGCGGTCCTCGGGGATCACGTCACCGGCGGCGAGCGTCCGCGTCGACGGCTGCTCCGGGATCTCCAGCGACACGTACCGCTCGCCGAACAGCGTCTTCGGCAGGAACCGGGCGCTGACGTTCTCCGGGATCAGCTTCGCCGACTCCGGGTCCAGGGCCAGCGTCAGCGTGGCGCCCTCCGCGCTCGCGTCGATCGACTTCACCGACCCGACGATCAGCCCGCGCACCTTCACGTCCGACTGCGGCAGCAGCTGGTTGCCGACCTCGCCGGCCTGCAGCTTCACCTCGACCGTCGGCGTGAACGCCCGGTTGTACATGGCGATCGACAGCGTGACGCCCGCCGCGAGCACCACGATCAGGAGCAGGCCGAGCAGCCTGCGGCGCAAGGTCACCACAGTGATGTCACCCCGCGATCCGGACCGTCACCGAGGTCCCCCAGATGGCGAACCCGATGAAGAAGTTGATGATGGCGACCGTGACGATGCTCAGCCGCACCGCGCGGCCCACCGCCACACCCACGCCCGCCGGGCCGCCGGAGGCGCGGTACCCGAAGTAGCAGTGGGTCAGGATGATCACGACGCTGAATATCAGCACCTTGATGAACGAGTAGAAGACGTCCTCGGGAGGTAAGAACAGGTTGAAGTAGTGGTCGTAGGTGCCTTCGGACTGCCCGTAGATGTAGATGACCACCAGCCGCGACGCCAGGTACGACGACAGCAGGCCGATCACGTACAGCGGGATGACCGCGACGAACCCGGCGATGATCCGGGTGGTCACCAGGTACGGCAGGCTCGGCACGCCCATCACTTCGAGCGCGTCGATCTCCTCCGAGATCCGCATCGCGCCCAGCTGCGCGGTGAACCCGGCGCCGACGGTCGCCGACAACGCGAGGCCCGCGACCAGCGGCGCGATCTCGCGGGTGTTGAAGAACGCCGTCAGGAAGCCGGTGAACGCCGACGTGCCGATCGAGTTCAGGGCCGAGTAGCCCTGGAGGCCGACGAGGACACCGGTGAACAGGGTGAGGCCGATCATCACGCCGACCGTGCCGCCGATGACCGCCAGCGAGCCCGAGCCGAAGCTGACCTCGGCCAGCAGCCGCAGAACTTCCTTGGTGTAGCGGCGGATCGTGCGCGGCGTCCACGCCAGCGCCCGGATGTAGAACGACATCTGGTCGCCGAAGTTGTCCAGCACCTCGAGTGGACGGTGGGCGATCCGTTTCGCCGTCTGACCGATGTTCGCCATGATCAGCTCAGCTTTCCGGGGACGATCTGCAGGTAGATGAGCGTGATCACGAAGTTCACGACGAAGAGCAGCAGGAACGTGATGACGACGGACTGGTTCACCGCGTCGCCCACGCCCTTCGGGCCGCCTGCGGGGTTCAGCCCGCGGTAGGCGGCGACCACGGCGGCGATGAAGCCGAAGATGAGCGCCTTGATCTCGCCCACCCACAGGTCGGGCAGCTGCGCCAGCGCCGAGAAACTCGCCAGGTACGCGCCCGGCGTGCCGCCCTGCAGCACCACGTTGAAGAAGTAGCCGCCGAGCACGCCGATGACGCTGACCATGCCGTTGAGCAGCAGCGCGACGAGCATCGACGCGAGCACACGCGGCACGATCAGCCGCTGCACCGCGGAGACGCCGAGCACCTCCATCGCGTCGATCTCCTCGCGGATCGTGCGCGCGCCGATGTCCGCGCAGATCGCGCTGCCGCCCGCGCCCGCGACGAGCAGCGCGGTCACCAGCGGGGCGGCCTGCTGCACGGTGGCGAGCACGCTGCCGGCGCCGGTGTAGGACTGCGCGCCGAGCTGGCGCGCGAGGGACCCGAACTGCAGCGAGATGACCGCGCCGAACGGGATCGCGACGAGGGCCGTGGGCAGGATCGTGACGCTCGCGATGAACCACGACTGCTGGATGAACTCCCGCAACTGGAACGGCCGCTGGAAGAACCCGCGGATGATGTCCAGCCCGAGGGCGAACAGCTTCCCGGTCTCACGCAGCATTCCGATCCCGGGAACCTTGGCCGAGGAGGCCGTCGAGCTCATGCCTCACCGGCCCCCGGGCCACGCAACCGGTCGGTGGTCTCGGTTCTGCTGGGCCACCCGGACTGCGGCATGCGCGCGATTTCCTCGTCGGAGAGCTGACCCTGGTGGTGCGTGGGCAGCGGCATGGTTTGGGCGGCGGCGTGGCGGCTGCCGGTGTGCACCGCGCGGCGGGGCGTGACGCCGTAGTGGCGCTGCTCCTCCGGGGACAGGGACTCGATGATCCCCTCCTGCGCGGCGGGCGGCAGCGTGTGCAGGATCTTCATGACGCGGTCCTTGCGGCGGATCGCGCCCTGCCGGGTCGGCACGCCCGGGGTCGGCTGCATCTGGGCCGGGATGCCGGTGACGTCCTCGACCCCGCCCGCGTGGTGGCCTGCCTCGAACATGGCGCGCTCGGCGGCCATCTGGGCGGTGTCCTTCTCCTCGGACATGCCGATCGGGCCGTCCATGCGGCCGTTGAGGAACTGCTTGACGACCGGCTCCTCGCTGGTCAGCAGCACCTCGCGGGGGCCGAACATGACCAGCTCCTTGCGGAAGAGCATGCCCAGGTTGTCCGGCACCGTGCGGGCCAGGTTGATGTTGTGCGTGACGATCAGGAACGTCGCGTCGATCTGCGCGTTGACGTCGATGAACAGCTGCGAGATGTAGGTGGTGCGGACCGGGTCCAGACCGGAGTCCGGCTCGTCGACCAGGATGATCTCCGGGTCCAGCACCAGGGCGCGGGCCAGGCCGGCGCGCTTGCGCATACCGCCGGAGATCTCGCCGGGCAGCTTCTTCTCGGCACCGGCCAGACCGGTCATCTCGAGCTTTTCCAGGACGATCCGACGGATCTCGGTCTCGGATTTCTTGGTGTGCTCGCGGAGCGGGAACGCGACGTTGTCGTAGAGGTTCATGGAACCGAACAACGCGCCGTCCTGGAACAGCACACCGAACAATTTTCGCGTTTCGTAGAGCTTGTGCTCGCTGCACCGCACGATGTCGACACCGTTGATCATGCAGCTGCCCCGGTCGGGCTTGAGCAGCCCGATCATGGACTTCAGGAACACCGACTTGCCGGTGCCCGACGGGCCCAGCATGACCGACACCTCGCCCGGAGGCAGTGTCAAGGTCACGTCCCGCCAAATGGTCTGCCGCCCGAAGGACTTGGTCAGACCCTCGATGACCACCTCGGCACCCATCGAACCTCCCGCAGCTCCGACGCCGTGGATCAACACCCTGGCACACGCCTGCCCGGCGTCAACAAGGTGCAACGAGTCAAGTCCCGAGCAGGTTACTCATGAGTTTTTCAAGCCACAATCCAGGTGAAGAGAAAAAGGCGGGCCACCCGCCGGGTGACCCGCCTTTTTCGAGATGCGGAATTCGCGACTACTTGACGCTGACCTTGGCGCCGGCAGCCTCGAGCTTCTCCTTGGCCGCGTTGGCGGCGTCCTTGTCGACCTTCTCCAGGAGCGGCTTCGGGGCGCCCTCGACGAGCTCCTTGGCCTCCTTCAGGCCCAGGCCGGAGACGACCTCGCGGACGACCTTGATGACCTGGATCTTCTTGTCGCCGGCACCCTCGAGGATGACGTCGAACTCGTCCTTCTCCTCCTCGGCCGGGGCGCCCGCAGCGGCGGCACCCGGGGCGGCGGCCGCGACGGCGACCGGCGCGGCGGCGGTGACGTCGAAGGTCTCCTCGAACTTCTTCACGAAGTCCGAGAGCTCCAGCAGGGTCAGCTCCTTGAACGCGTCGAGCAGTTCGTCGGTGCTCAGCTTCGCCATGATGGCGTTCCTTTCCTAACGGGTGGTACGGGGTGGGTGGTCACTTCAGCTCTCGGCGGGTGCCTCGTCGCCCTGCTGCTTGTCCGCGAGGGCCTGCGCGAGGCGGGCGACCTGGGACGCCGGGGCCTGGAACAGAGCCGCGGCCTGGGACAGCTTGGCCTTGAACGCGCCTGCCGCCTTGGCGAGGAGAACCTCGCGGCTGTCGAGGTCGGCGATCTGGTTGACCTCGTCGACGGACAGCGGGCGGCCGTCCATGTAGCCGCCCTTGATGACCAGGGCGGCGTTGTCCTTGGCGAAGTTCTTCAGGGCCTTCGCGGCGTCGACCGGCTCACCCTGCACGAAGGCGATCGCGGTCGGGCCGACGAAGAGATCCTGGAGACCCTCGATGCCGGCCTCTTCCGCGGCCCGCTGCACGAGGGTGTTCTTCGCAACCCGGTACTTGGCACTGGTGCCGAGAGCGCGGCGCAGCTCGCTGAGCTGGGACACGGAGAGGCCGTTGTACTGGGTGATGACGGTGGCCGAGCTGCTGCGGAAGTGGTCCGCGATCTCGGCGACGGCCGCCACCTTGTCCGGCTTCGCCATGGGTCGCCTCCTCTCTTGGCTGGTTTGACCGCCTTGTGCGAGGAGTCCCGGGAAGAAGAAAACGCCCACGCGCAGCAAGCACGGGGCGTCGGGCACACCGGGGGTGTGCAGCCTCGTTCTTCCTGCGCGGGCCGCCCCTCCTGTTCCGGGGCACTTCGCTTCGCGCCTGACGGCGTGAAGAACCAGCGGTCTTCGGTAGAACCGTCGTCCATAGTACCTGGCCTGCGCGGGCGGCTTGCCGACCCCCTGGTTACGCGGTCCGTGATGACTCGGCCACCCCGTGGCAGGCATCATGGGCGCGTGGTGGAGCAGCGACCAGGCCAACAGCCCGACGAGCCGTCCCGGGACCCCAGCGGCGAGCCGCCGGCGGGCAGCTCGGCCGTGGAACCGGCTCAGCCGCAGCTCGATCCGGAGCAGCTGCGGCAGTTCCAGCAGTTCCAGCAGTTCCAGGACTTCCTCCGCTACACCGAGGCGCAGCGGCAGAGCTACACCGAGGCGCAGCGGCAGAGCAACGGAGAGCTGGCGCCGGTGCAGAACGCGCCGGTGCAGAGCGCGCCTGGGTACGGCCCGGTGCAGAACCCGCCCGTGCCTGGCCCACCGACGCAGGCCGGGCACGGTGGACCGCCGGTGCCACCTCCTCCGTACGGCCAGCTCCAGCCCCTCCCCCAGCCCGGCCCGAAGATCAGGGCCCCGAAGTGGGCGAAGCGACTGGCGGGGAAGCTGCTGTCCGCGCTGCTGTTCCTGATCGTCCTGCTGGCAGCAGGGGCGTTCGCCTACAACTACATTTTCCCCAGCCCGGACGAGGACCGGCCGGCCTCCGAAACCGGCGGTGGGCAGTGGCGCACGAACAAGATCTTCTCGACCTCTCCGTACGAGGCGGTCCGCATGGTCTACGCCCAGATCGCCCAGAACCGGCCCGACCTCGCGTGTGGTTCGTTCGACACCCCGATCCAGCAGAAGTTCGCGGAGGACCTCGGGTACCCCGACTGCCAGCAGGCCGTGTTCGCGTTGAAGGCCCAGGTCACCAACATCAACAGCTACGCCGAGTCGATTCCCAGCTCGGTCTCGGAACCGCCGCCGGGCGACACGCTGGTGATCGACTCGTGCCGGTTCCCGATCCAGGGCGGGCCTGCCCTCGGCACCTTCACCGTGCAGCGCGTCGAAAAGGGTCAGTGGCTGATCACCGGCCACGAGGCGGGCCGGAGCACCTGTCCGCCCCCGAGCACGGCGGGCACTCCCACCAGCCGATGACGAGAAGGGCCCCGGCGCAGCAGCGCCGGGGCCCTTCGCTCGAACCAACGTCAGACGGTCGCGTCCTCGGCAAGGAGGTTGCGCGTCCGGGCGGGGTCGACCGGGATGCCGCGCCCCATGGTGGTCGAGACGACCACCTTCTTGATGTAGCGGCCCTTCGCGGCGGACGGCTTCGCCCGCAGGATCTCGTCCAGGGCGGCCGCGTAGTTCTCCACCAGCTTCTCGGCGTCGAACGACGACTTGCCGATCACCAGGTGCAGGTTGGCCTGCTTGTCGACGCGGAAGTCGATCTTGCCGCCCTTGATCTCGGTGACCGCCTTCGCCACGTCGGGCGTCACGGTGCCGCTCTTCGGGTTCGGCATCAGGCCACGCGGGCCCAGGATGCGGGCGATGCGCCCGACCTTCGCCATCTGGTCCGGCGTCGCGACAGCGGCGTCGAAGTCGAGCCAGCCACCCTGGATTCGCTCGATCAGGTCGTCGCTGCCGACGGCGTCCGCACCGGCGGCCTCGGCCTGCGCGGCCTTGTCGCCGACGGCGAACGCGATGACGCGGACGGTCTTACCGGTACCGTGCGGCAGGTTCACGGTGCCGCGGACCATCTGGTCGGCCTTGCGGGGGTCGACGCCGAGGCGCATCGCGACCTCGACCGTCTCGTCCATCTTGGACTTGGAGAGCTCCTTCGCCAGCTTGACGGCCTCGAGCGGGGCGTAGAGCCGCTCGCGGTCGATCTGCTCAGCCGTCTGGCGGTAAGCCTTGCTGCGCTTTGCCATGTCTGTCCTTAGCTAGAAAGTGGATCAGTTGTGGTACGAGCCAGCGCCTGGCTCTCCCACATCCGGAAAAACCGGATTTACTCGACCGTGATGCCCATCGACCGGGCGGTGCCGGCGATGATCTTCGCGGCCTGCTCGATGTCGTTGGCGTTCAGGTCCGACTTCTTGGTCTCGGCGATCTCGCGCACCTGGTCCCAGGTCACCTTGGCGACCTTGGTCTTGTGCGGCTCGGCCGAGCCCTTGTCGATGCCCGCGGCCTTCAGCAGCAGCCGAGCGGCCGGCGGCGTCTTCAGCTTGAAGTCGAACGACCGGTCTTCGTACACGGAGATCTCGACCGGCACCACGTTGCCGCGCTGCGACTCGGTCGCGGCGTTGTAGGCCTTGCAGAACTCCATGATGTTGACGCCGTGCTGACCCAGCGCGGGGCCGACCGGCGGAGCCGGGTTCGCGGCACCCGCCTGAATCTGCAGCTTGATGATCGCTGCAAGCTTCTTCTTCTTGGGTGGCATTCCTAGTTCCTATTCAGTACCGAGTACCCCGCGCGCCTGCCTGCGCGCGAGGGCCAACGATCCAGTGTACTGGGTCGTCAGATCTTGGAGACCTGGTTGAACGACAGCTCGACCGGCGTCTCGCGGCCGAAGATCGACACCAGGACCTTCAACTTCTGCGCGTCCGCGTTGACCTCGCTGATCGTCGCGGGCAGCGTCGCGAACGGGCCGTCCATGACGGTGACCGACTCGCCCACCTCGAAGTCGACCTCGACCGCGGGCGCGCCCAGCGCGGCCTCCGCCGAGGCGGCCTCGCCCTTGGCCTTCGCCGGGGCGGGCTTTTCGACCTTCGGGGCCAGGAACTTCAGCACGTCGTCGATGCTCAGCGGCGACGGCTTCGAGGTCGCGCCGACGAACCCGGTGACACCCGGCGTGTTGCGCACCGCGCTCCACGAGGCGTCGTTCAGCTCCATCCGGACCAGGATGTAGCCGGGCAGCACCTTCTGCTGCACGACCTTGCGCTGGCCGTTCTTGATCTGCGTGACCTCTTCGGTCGGGACCTCGATCTGGAAGATGTAGTCCTCGACGTCCAGCGTCTGGGTACGGGTCTCGAGGTTGTTCTTGACCTTGTTCTCGTACCCGGCGTAGGAGTGCACGACGTACCAGTCGCCCGGGAGCGAGCGCAGCTCCTTGCGCAGCTTCTCGACCGGGTCCTCGTCGTCGTCCTCGGCGGGCGCGGCTTCGGCGACCGGCTCGGCCGCCTCGTCGCCCGCCTGCTCGTCGTCGGCCGCGGCCTCTTCCGGCTCGGCGTCGAGTTCGGCGACCGCGCCGTCGGCGTCCTGGTCGGACTCGACGGCCTCGTCCTCAGCCACCGCCTCGACCGGCTCGTCGTACTCGTCGCCGGCTGCGACGCCGTTCTCGGAGGTCACGTTCCGTCCTCTCACTTGATCGCTTGTCGTGTCCGTGCCGGCCCGCGGGACGCGCTCAGCCGAACAGCCAGAACACGCCCTTGCGGAACGCGAAGTCCAGCAACGAGACCAGCGCGACCATGAAGGCCACGAAGACCAGCACGACCGTGGTGTAGGTGACCATCTGCTTGCGCGTCGGCCAGATGACCTTGCGCAGCTCGGCCCACACCTCGCGGATGAACCGCACCAGCCTCGCGAACAGCGACGGCTTCTTGTCCTTGCGGGTCCGCTTCGGGGTCGCGCGACCCTTCTTGACCTCGCCCGCCTTGGCCTTGCCGTCGGTGACCGGGCTCGCGGCCGAAGCCTTGCCCGACGGACGCGCCTTGTCGCCGTCCTTGGCCGCCTTGCCGGCAGGGCGCGCGGAGGCGCGACGTTCGCGCCGCGCCGCAGCCGTGACCGGACGCGCAGCCCGCTTGGGCTCCTGCTCCTGGCCCTTGCCGCCGGCGTCGTTGTCGCTCACGACCACTCCTCCGCTAAGGCACCTACATCGACGCAGGGGTGACAGGACTTGAACCTGCAACCTGCGGTTTTGGAGACCGCTGCTCTGCCAATTGAGCTACACCCCTTCGAGCAATCCAGCCGCTCGCTGGACGCCCTTGACCCTCCCCGCATGCCCTGCGGGGTCAGGCGCCGGACGTTCCAAGTTCGGAAGTCTACGGCAAGCCCGGAAGGGGCCCGCAACCGAGGGGCGCAGAACGGCTCCCGCGTGCTCCTCGACACACGCGACGTGCGAACATGAAGGCCATGAGCGCACCCGCAACCGTCACCGCCAGCTCCCGCATTTCGGCCCGGATCGCCGGCATCACGCCGTCGGCCACCCTCGCCGTGGACGCGAAGGCGAAGGAGCTGAAGGCGCAGGGCCGCCCGGTGATCGGCTTCGGTGCGGGGCAGCCGGACTTCCCCACGCCCGACTACGTCGTCGAGGCGGCCGCGAAGGCCGTCCACGACCGGGCCAACCACGGTTACACCGCGGCCGGCGGCCTGCCCGAGCTGAAGGAGGCCATCGCGGCGAAGACGCTGCGCGACACCGGCTTCGCCATCGAGCCCAGCCAGGTCCTGGTCACCAACGGCGGCAAGCAGGCCGTCTACTCCGCCTTCGCCACGCTGTGCGACCCGGGCGACGAGGTCCTACTGCTCGCGCCGTACTGGACCACCTACCCCGAGTCGATCAAGCTCGCCGGCGGGGTGCCGGTGCAGGTCACCGCCGACGAGTCGACCGGCTACCGGGTCACCGTCGAGCAGCTGGAGGCCGCGCGCACCGACCGCACCAAGGTGCTGCTGTTCAATTCGCCGTCCAACCCGACCGGCGCGGTCTACAGCCGCGAGCAGATCGAGGCCATCGGCAAGTGGGCCCACGAGCACGGCATCTGGGTGATCACCGACGAGATCTACGAGCACCTGACCTACGACGGCGTGGAGAACCACTCGATGCCGGTCGTGGTGCCCGAGCTGGCCGACCAGACCCTGGTGCTGAACGGCGTCGCCAAGACCTACTCGATGACCGGCTGGCGCGTCGGCTGGATCGCGGGCCCGAAGGACGTGATCAAGGCCGCGACGAGCTACCAGTCGCACCTGTGCGGCAACGTGTCGAACGTCGCACAGCGGGCCGCCCTCGCCGCGGTCGCGGGGCCGCTGGACGTGGTCGCCGAGATGCGCGCCGCGTTCGACGTCCGCCGCAAGAAGATCGTCTCGCTGCTCTCCGACATCCCGGGCGTCACCTGCCCGACCCCGGAGGGCGCGTTCTACGCGTACCCGTCGTTCAAGGAGCTCCTCGGCAAGGAGATCCGCGGCGAGAAGCCGGCCGACACGCTGGAGCTGGCCGACCTGATGCTGCGCGAGGCCGACGTGGCCGCGGTGCCGGGCGAGGCGTTCGGGACGCCGGGCTACTTCCGGTTCTCCTACGCGCTGGCCGAGTCGGACCTGGTGGAGGGCGTGGAGCGGATCGCGGCCCTGCTGTCCGAGGCGAAGTAACCCGATCGAGTCAACCGAAGCGCCACTTCCGCATGCCGGAAGTGGCGCTTCGGCGTTTTCGGGGTAGCCGTAGCGGGTGGGGAAGAAGGTGCTGATCGGGGTGGTGGTGGCCGCGCTCGTCGGGGCGGCGACCGCCGGTGTCGTGTACTGGCGCAGCGACCGCGGCGAGTCCACCGCGCCGCCGAAGCCCCCGGGTTCCGTGATCGGCCCGGGCACCGGCCGGTACGTGGCGCTGGGCGACTCCTACACGTCGGCGCCGCGGACCGGGGCGCCAGCCGGGACGCCGCCGGGCTGCGGACGGTCGGACAACAACTACCCGCACCTCGTCGCCGCCGAGCTGCGGCCGGTGTCCTTCGCCGACGTCAGCTGCGGCGGGGCGACGACGCAGCACCTGTCGGAGCCGCAGACCACGCCGGACGGGGTCAACCCGCCGCAGCTGGACGCGGTCACCCCGGACACGACGCTGGTGACGCTCGGGATCGGCGGCAACGACATCGGGCTGGTGAGCCTCGCCCGCGACTGCCTGACGACCAACCGCGCGGTGTCGCTGTGCAAGCCGCGGCTGACCGCCGGCGGGCGGGACCAGCTGGCGGAGCGGATCACCGCGACGGCGACGAAGGTGCGGACCGCGCTGACCGCGATCCACGAGCGGGCGCCACGCGCGCAGGTGATCGTGGTGGGCTACCCGACGGCGCTGCCGGACGGGAACGGGTGCTGGCCGTTCCTGCCCATCGGCCCCGA
This sequence comes from Amycolatopsis sp. 3B14, assembly GCF_050958625.1. Lineage (NCBI taxonomy): Bacteria > Bacillati > Actinomycetota > Actinomycetes > Pseudonocardiales > Pseudonocardiaceae > Amycolatopsis > Amycolatopsis sp. 3B14. Next base: position 54,918 of record NZ_JBHZEN010000001.1, on the reverse strand, counting down.
GGACGTGGCCTACCTGCGGACCTCGCTCGCGCGGCTGAACTCGATGCTGGCCACCGAGGCGAAGGCGGGCCAGGCCGGGTACGCGGACACGGCGACGCCGTCCAAAGGGAAGGACATGTGCGCCAAGGCGCGCGTCAAGTGGGTCGAGGACGTGGTGCCGTCCTCACCGGCGATGGAGCTGCATCCCAATGCGGTCGGGGAACGTGGGATGGCGGACGTGGTGCTGGATCTGGTGGATTGACCTCGTCTGCCGCGGCTCGTGTGCCTGAGTGCGGCTTTAAAGATCAAAAGATGGTCCTCGCCGGACGGGCAGGCTCCGGGATGACCTGGGGGTCCCTCGGCTCGCCTTGGGTGGGTGGTCGCCGGGTGGTCATCCAGCTACTTGTTGTTCAGGGCGCTGCGCGTCCTAGTCGAGGTCGAAGGCCAGCCGGATCGCTTCCGTCAGTTCGCGCTCCTGGTCGGGCATCAGGCGGCCGATCTGCTTGCCCAACGCCGACTTGCGGATCGTCTGGATGTTGTCGCAGCTGACGACGCTTTCGTGGTCCAGGCCGTTGCGGCTGCCGACCCGCACCTCGGTCGACAGGCCGCGGATCGTGCTCGTCACCGGCGCGATCGTGACGCGCGTCAGGTGCGGGCGGATCAGTTCGCGGGTCAGCACCAGCACCGGCCGGACCTTGTCGAGCCGGGCCAGGTGGATCGGGCGCATCAGTCCAGATCGTCCAGCGGGGCGGCGTGCTCGTCGATCCCGGCGAGATCGTCCGGCACGCCGCCCGTCAGCAGGGCGATGTCGCGCTCCGTCAGCAGGCGTCGGCGCTCCCGTTCCAGGGCGCGGAACACCAGCTCGGCACGGCTCGCGGCGCCGCCCTCCTCCACCACGTGGTCGATGAAGGACACCAGGTCGTCGGGGAGACGGACGGCGATCTGCTTCGTCATACCACTACGGTACCAGTTTGGGATGCACCTCAGCGGACGACGGCCTGGGCCTTCCCGAGCACCGTCTTGCCGTCGAACTTGGCCGTGATGTCCACGCGGGCGGTGCCGTCCTCGCGGACCTCCGCGACCTTGCCGGTGAACTCGACGTCCGCGCCCTCCGGCGAGACCACGACGGGCCTGGTGAAGCGGACGCTGTACTCGACCAGCTTGCCCGGGTCGCCGAGCCAGTCCGTGACGAGACGGCCGCCCAGCGCCATCGTGAGCATTCCGTGCGCGATCACGTCCGGGAGCCCGACCTCCTTGGCGAACCGCTCGTTCCAGTGGATCGGGTTGAAGTCCAGCGACGCGCCCGCGTACCGGACCAGCTGGTCACGTGTGACGTGCACCTGCAGCGGCGGCAGCTCGGTGCCCTTCTCGTACGCCATCAGGCCCCCTCTCCCCGCACGACGAGCTGCGCGCGCGTCGTGCACACGAGCTGACCGTCAGCGTCGACGACCTCGCCGCGCACGGTCAGGAAGTCGTTGCCCGCCCTGGCCATGATGTCCTCGACCGTCGTGGTGATGCGGAGCCGATCACCGGCGTGCACCGGGCGCGTGTAGCTGAAGGCCTGGTCACCGTGCACCATCCGGCTGTAGTCCAGCCCCAGCTCCGGGTCCTCGGCGATGGCGTTGATCGCGTCGAGGTTGATCACCGTGAGGAAGGTGGGCGGCGCGATGACGTCCGGGTAGCCGGCCGCGCGGGCCGCCTCCTGGTCCGTGTACAGCGGGTTGGCGTCACCGATCGCGGCGGCGAACTCGCGGATCTTCTCGCGGCCGACTTCATAGGTTGAGTCCGGCGGGTACGTCCGCCCGACGAACGAGGGGTCCAAAGGCACCCGAGCAGCCTACCCACCGCCCGCGTGCGCCCGGAAAGCACGAAGGCCGCCCCGGTGGTCCGGGGCGGCCTTCGTCGAAACCTGGGGTGCTGGCGTCAGCGGGTTTCCTTGTGAACCCGGTGCGTACCGCAGTTCGGGCAGAACTTCTTCATCTCCAGGCGATCCGGGTCGTTGCGCCGGTTCTTCTTGGTGATGTAGTTGCGGTGCTTGCAGACCTCGCACGCCAGCGTGATCTTCGGTCGCACGTCGGTGGCAGCCACAGCAAAGCCTTTCTCTACACAACGAAAACCCCCACAAGCGACCTGACCTCCCAAGTCGCCCCGGGTGGGGGTCCAGGGGGCTAGCCCCCTGGCGGGGGTCCGGGGGTCCGACCCCCGGTGCAATGGCGAAGCGGATCAGGCTCACGCGCTCCGTGAGCATAGTCCGCCCATCCGCGTAGCGGTGGCCGGACTTGAACCGGCGACACAGCGATTATGAGCCGCTTGCTCTACCGACTGAGCTACACCGCCTTGACCGGCCTTCAGGCTCCCCCACCGAAGCGGAGCGGCCTGCTGACCACCGAGCCCCAATACGGAATCGAACCGTAGACCTTCTCCTTACCATGGAGACGCTCTGCCGACTGAGCTATTGGGGCGAGTTCCAACGTCTGAACGTTGAAGCCTCGAAGAGATTACATCGTCCACCGGAGGGGCCGCGCAGGGGGGTCCCCTTTAGGTCAGGAGCGTCAGCACCGTCTCCATCTTGCGCCCCACCGACCGGGCCGTCCGGGCCTGCAACCAGGCCTCCAGGCGGTCCTCAGCCAGCGGGCGGGAGATCAGGTAGCCCTGGGCGACGTCGCAGCCCATCGCCTCCAGCTGGTCCCGCGCGACGTCCTCCTCGACGCCCTCGGCGACGACCGCGAGGCCCAGCGAGTGGCCGAGCTCGACGATCGACCGGACGACCGCCAGGTCGCCGAGGTCCGTGCCCATGCCGAGGACGAAGCTCTTGTCGATCTTGACCTCGTCCACCGGCAGCTGCCGCAGGTAGGCCAGCGACGAGTAGCCGGTGCCGAAGTCGTCGACCGCCAGCACGATGCCGTGCGCGTGCAGCTCGCGCAGGATCGGCAGCGCCTTCTGCGGATCGGCCATCACGCCGGACTCCGTCAGCTCGAACGTGAGCAGCTCGGGCGGCACGTCGAACTTCCGCAGCGCCTCCACGACCTTCGCCGGGAAGTCCTCGTCGGCCAGGTTGCGCACGGACAGGTTGACCGCGACGGAGATCCGCAGCCCCTCGTCCATCCACTTGCGGACGCGGATCAGCGACTGCTCCAGCACGAACCCGGTCAGCACGCCGACCAGGCCCGCGGCCTCGACCGCGGGCACGAACTCGTCCGGGTCGAGCCGGCCGAACTCGGGGTGCTGCCAGCGCACCAGCGCCTCCACGCCGAGGACCTGCTTGCTCGGCAGCGACACCTTCGGCTGGTAGTGGACGCTGACCTGGCCCTCCTCGATGGCCTGCCGGAACTGGGTGACCATCTGGAACCGGCGCAGGAAGATCTGGCCCATGCTGGGCACGTACCCGCGGACCTCCTCGCCGCCGCGGGTGGCCCGCACGGCGACGTCGGCCCGCTGCAGCAGAGCGTCCACGTCGCCCGGGTCGAGGGTGTCGTCGTCGGCCGTGGAGGCGTAACCGACCATCGCGTTCGCCTCGACCGTCAGCCGGTCGACCGGGTACGGCACGGACAGCTGCGAGCGCAACCGCTCGGCCGCCTCGTGCACGCCGTGGCCGCGCACGCCGGTGAGCAGCGCCGCGAACGACGCGCCCTCCAGGCGGGCCAGCGGCACGTCCGGGCCCAGCGCGTCACGCAGGCGGCGGCCGGCGGCGACGACCATCCGGTCCGCCCACGCGTAGCCGAGCGCGTCGCTGACCGCGGAGAACACGTCCAGGTCGATGCGCAGCACCGCGGAGTCGGCGGACGCGCTGTGCTCGGCCAGCGGTTCGCGCGCGACCTGGCGGAAGCCGGGCCGGTTCAGCAGGCCGGTCAGCGGGTCGTGGTAGGCGTCGTGGCGCAGGGTGGCGAGCAGGCGGCGGTTGTCCAGCGCGGTCGCCAGGTGACTGGCCATCGTGCCGAGCAGCTGGACGTCGTACTTGCCGAAGCCGCGCCACCGGGACAGCCGGTCGTGCGCCTCGACCACGCCGAGCAGCTGGTTCGCGCTGCGCAGCGGCACCACCAGCGCCTCCTGCGCGCCGCGGTTGAGCAGTCCGGCGGCGATGTCGCTGTTGGCCTCGGTGATGCGGAAGTGCCGCACGTGCGAGCCGGGCAGCCGCAGCATCGGGTCGTCGGCGGGCAGTTCGGCCGACGGCATCGGCTCCCCCGCGACGACGGCGCGCATGTCCGCGGTCGGCTCCAGGCGCAGCCGCAGGACCACGCGACCGGCGGAGAGCTGGTCCTTGATCCGCTCGGCGATCGTCTCCCACTCGCTGACGTTCACGCCCGCCGCGAGGTCGTCCGCGCCGCTGGCCGGGCGCGCGGCGGCCTGCTGGCCGGAGCGCGCGACCATCAGGCTGACGTCGGAGAGCGCTTCCATGTCCCGCTGCTCGCGCAGCAGGTCGGAGTAGGCCCAGTAGAGCGCGGACAGCCCGGCGAATACGGCGAGCACCAGCGGCCACGCGTTCGCCGTGCCTGCGATCACCAGGTAGCCGCTCAGGCCGACCGAGGCGTTGACGAACCCGACGACCAGGATGCGGCCGGTGAGCCGGAGCGCGGTGCCGATCCGCATCCGGCGGCGCAGCACGCGGACGGCGGCCAGCGCCAGCAGCGTGCTGGTGAGCGGCGCGGTCAGGGTGCCGGCGAGCGCGGCGGGCCACGTCATCTCGGTGGCGCCCATGATCCGCTCGACCAGGCCGGCCACGGCGAACGCGCTGGTGATCTCCAGCAGGAACGCGCCGGCGTTGTAGAGCACACGCCCGGAGACACGGCGGACCACGAGCGTGCTGATCCCGGCGACCAGGTGCGCCGCCAGCACCACTTCGAACGGCGCCACGAAGAAGCCGATGACCAGCGGGATCTCGGTGAAGGAAATGGTCCAGGAGATGCCGGACCGGACGTCGACGTTGATGCCGAGCTGCTCGGCGAGCAGGAACGACAGGGCCAGCACCGGGCCGATCCACCACAGCTTCGCCGAGCCGTCGAACGGCAGCCACAGCGACACGGCGGCGGCGGTGAGCACACCGACGGAGAACACGGTCAGCGTGTAGACCCGGAAGCGGCGCTCATCCGCCCGCGCCTCGGCACCACCAGAACCGGCGGCTGCCGCCGGGACGGGGCCGTCAGGCCTGCCATCGGAGTCCGGCATGCAACCTCCTTCCACCCATTCGCCCCAGCGCGCCCGCTTGAACCCACCCGCGCACGAGACGGTGATCTCGGTGCGAATGAGGGGATCACTGTACCCCGGAGGGCGTACTTCAGCCTCTTTCCGGCCGCCATGACATCACCCCATAGTTAACAACGTGCCAACTACGGTGACCAGCGGAGACTTACGGGTGAGCTGGATCTTTCCGGTGATCGCTCCCGGTAGTCGGTGTTAAGCGCCACGCCCGGCTACGACGAGTTCGCCGCGAGCCGTCGCGCTGCACTCCTCCGCATTGATCGCGATTCAATCGAGATCGGGATTACCCGAACCGATGACTGAGCGTGGTCTCGCCGGTTACACCCGGGAAAACGTTTCCGGCAATGCGACGATCATCTCAGTCCCGGCACCTGGAACCACTGCCGGACGTGCCCCGGTTTATTCCCGGAAGCCGTCCGCTGCAAGCGAACTACCTGCGGAAACAAACCCGGCCGCCAGAAAGTTGAGCTAGGCAGACTCAACCAGGTAGGGAGCAACAAGATGACCGACACCAGGCTCCTCCCCGTACTGCCCCTCGACGACGACGTCGTGCTGCCCGGCATGATCGTCCCGCTCGAGCTCGATGACGCCGAGACTCGCGCCGCGGTCGACTCCGCGCAGAGCAAGGCACCGAGCACGCCGTCGTTCCCAGGCATCCGGTCGCTGCCGTCTGCGCAGGCCGAGGTCCTGATCGTCCCGCGGGTGCACGGGGAGTACGCCGAACTGGGCGCCGTCGCGACCATCGAGCGCGTCGGCCGGATCCCCGGTGGCAAGGCCGCCGTCCTGCTGCGCGCCACCCGGCGCGCCCGCGTCGGCGAGAACGGCGACGGCCCCGGCGCCGCCCGCTGGGTGTACGCCGAGCCGGTCGCCGAGGTCGTCGGCGACCAGGCCCGGACGCTGGCCGCCGAGTACAAGACCGTCGTGATCTCGATCCTCCAGCAGCGCGGCGGCTGGCAGATGATCGACGCGGTGCAGCAGGTCGAGGACCCGTCCGCGGTCGCCGACCTCGCGGGCAACTCGCCGTTCCTGAGCACCGACCAGAAGCTGGAGCTGCTGGCCACGCTCGACGTCGCGGCGCGGCTGGAGAAGGCGCTGGAGTGGAGCCGGGAGTACCTGGCCGAGCTCGAGGTGACCGACACCATCCGCAAGGACGTCGCCGAGGGCATGGAGAAGCAGCAGAAGGAGTTCCTGCTGCGCCGCCAGCTGGAGGCGATCCGCAAGGAGCTGGGCGAGCTCGACGGCACCGCCGACCAGGACGACTACCGCGCCCGCGTGGAGCAGGCCGACCTGCCCGAGCACGTCCGCACGGCCGCGCTGGCCGAGGTGGACAAGCTGGAGCGCACCTCCGACGCCTCGCCGGAGGGCGGCTGGATCCGCACCTGGCTGGACACGGTCCTGGAGCTCCCCTGGAATGACCGGACCACCGACGTCCACGACATCGCGGCGGCGCGTGCGGTGCTCGACGCCGACCACGCGGGCCTGGACGACGTGAAGGAACGCATCATCGAGTACCTGGCCGTGCGCGCCCGTCGCGCCGAGGCCGGACAGGGGCAGGTCGGCGGGCGGCACTCCGGAGCCGTGCTGGCGCTGGTCGGTCCTCCCGGTGTGGGCAAAACCTCGCTCGGCGAATCGGTCGCGAAGGCGATGGGCCGGAAGTTCGTCCGCGTCGCGCTCGGCGGTGTCCGGGACGAGGCGGAGATCCGCGGCCACCGGCGCACCTATGTCGGCGCGCTGCCCGGCCGGATCGTCCGCGCCATCAAGGAGGCCGGCTCGATGAACCCGGTCGTCCTGCTGGACGAGGTGGACAAGGTGGGCGCCGACTACCGCGGCGACCCGACCGCGGCGCTGCTGGAGGTCCTCGACCCCGAGCAGAACCACACGTTCCGCGACCACTACCTCGAGGTGGAGCTGGACCTGTCGGACGTGGTGTTCCTCGCCACGGCCAACGCGCTGGAGACCATCCCGGGCCCGCTGCTGGACCGGATGGAGCTGGTGACGCTGGACGGCTACACCGAGCACGAGAAGGTCGTCATCGGCCGCGACCACCTGCTGCCGCGCGAGCTGGAGCGGGCCGGGCTGGGCCGGGACGACGTGCGGTTCACCGACGCGGCGCTGAGCCGGATCGCCGCCGAGTACACCCGCGAGGCGGGCGTGCGCAACGCGAACCGGACCATCGCGAAGGTGCTGCGCAAGATCGCGACCAGGGTCGCGCTGGACGAGGCGACCCTGCCGGTGACCGTCGACGCGGCGGACTTGGAGGGCTACCTCGGCCGTCCGCGGCACCTGCCGGAGTCGGCGCTGCCCGCGTCGACGCAGCGGACCGCGACCCCGGGTGTGGCGACCGGCCTGGCCGTCACGGGCGCGGGCGGGGACGTCCTCTACATCGAGGCGTCGCTGGCCGATCCCGAGTCGGGCAGCTCCGGGCTCACGGTCACCGGGCAGCTGGGTGACGTGATGAAGGAGTCGGTGCAGATCGCGCTGTCCTACCTGCGGTCCCGCGGCGCCGAACTGGAACTCCCGGTCGGCGACCTGAAGGACCGGGGCGTGCACGTCCACGTGCCCGCGGGCGCGGTGCCCAAGGACGGGCCGAGCGCCGGGATCACGATGACCACGGCGCTGGCGTCGCTGCTGTCCGGCCGTGTGGTGCGGTCCGACGTGGCGATGACCGGTGAGGTGTCGCTGACCGGCCGCGTCCTGCCGATCGGCGGGGTCAAGCAGAAGCTGCTGGCCGCGCACCGGGCCGGGATCAAGACCGTGATCATCCCGCAGCGCAACGAGCCGGACCTGGACGACGTTCCCGCGGACGTGCTGGCCCAGCTCGACGTGCACCCGGTGTCGAACGTCCGTGAGGTCCTCGACCTGGCGCTGGCGCCGGCCACCACCCCCGTGGCCCAGGCCGCCTGACGCCCCCGAGCGGAGCCGCCCTCCCCTGCCCCCAGGGAGGGCGGCTCCGTGTTCACGTCCGGACGCGCTCCCGCAGCCTGGTGATGACGAACACGGCGAGCGCGATCGCGACGGCGCCGATCACCGCGTACTGGAAGAAGCCGGCGTAGCGGTCCACCACGTGCCAGTTCGCGCCGAGCAGGTAGCCGGCGACGACGAAGATCGTGTTCCAGATCAGGCTGCCCAGCGTGGTGAGCACGAGGAACCTGCCGAACGCCATCCGCTCGATCCCGGCGGGCAGCGAGATCAGGCTGCGGAAGATCGGCACCATCCGGCCGAAGAACACCGCCTTCGTGCCGTGCTTGGCGAACCACGCCTCGGTGCGGTCGAAGTCGGACGCCTTGACCAGCGGGATGCGCAGCAGCAGCGCGCGGGTCCGCTCGCGGCCGAGCAGCGCGCCAAGCCAGTAGACGATGACGGCGCCCGCGACCGAGCCGAACGTGGTCCAGGCCAGCGCTTCGAGCAGGCTGAACGTGCCCTGGCCGGCGGAGAACCCGGCGAGCGGCAGCACCAGCTCGCTCGGGATCGGCGGGAACAGGTTGTCCAGGCCGACGATGATGGCGGCGCCCGGTCCGCCGAGCGAATCCATGAGCGAGACGGCCCAGCCGGCGAGTCCCCCGAGCGGTTCGGCCTGTGCGAGTTGGAGATCCATGATTCGAAGCTAGGTTCGCGGGCGGCGGTCGAACATGGGGCGCGGCACCCGGTCATCCTGCGGAAAACCTCAGTACCGGCCGCCCGGAACCCCGCTAACCTCGGGTTGTGCCCACAGTGGACCTGCGCCGCGCGTTGCGGGTGACGGCGGGGCTGGCGCTCGGCGCGCTGAGCGCGTTCGCCGAGGCGGCCTTCGTCGTCGTGGCGACGCTCGTCCTCGCCGTGCCCGCCGCGCGCCCCGCCGTGTTCCGGGCCACCCGCTGGTTCGCCGAGCGGGAACGGGCGCGGCTCCGGCGGTTCCTCGACTACCCCACCTCGGACGACTACCGCGACTCGCGCGCGCTGCGGTACCTGGCGTCGCGCAGCGTCGCGGGCGGTCTCGGCGCGGGTGTCTTCGCGTTGATCGGGCTGGGCCTGGCGACGGCGGTGATCACGGTGTGGCAGCTGGCGGGCGGGCAGCCGCTCGGCGACGACCAGGACTGGTTCGACGTGCCCGTGCTGCTGCTGATGGGCGCGCTGCTGGTGTTCCTCGCCGTGCAGGGGCTCATCGGCGTCGGCGCGCTGGAACGCACGCTGGCGCACCACTTCTTCGGCCCCACGAAGCAGGAACGGTTGCAGCGCCGGGTCGACGCGCTCACCCACAGCCGCGCCGAGGTCGTCGAGGCGGTGAACGACGAGCGGCGGCGGATCGAACGCGATCTGCACGACGGGGTGCAGCAGCGGATCGTGTCGCTGGGCATGCTGCTCGGCCGCGCCCGGCGCGCGAAGGACCCGGAGCGGGCGGAGGCGCTGCTGCGGCAGGCGCACGAGGAGACGCAGCTGGCGCTGCAGGAGCTGCGGGACGTGGCGTGGCGCGTGTACCCGATCGCGCTGGACGAAGGCGGGCTTGCCACGGCGCTGGAGGCGCTGGCCGAGCGGTCGAGCCTGCCGGTCGCGCTCTCGTACGCGCTTGAGGAGCGGTTGGATCCGGCGACCGAGACGGTGGCGTACTTCGTGGCGTCGGAGGCGGTGACGAACGCGATCAAGCACGCGGCGGCGAGCCGCATCGAGATCGCGGTGGCGCGGGCGGGCAGGATGGTCGGCGTGACGATCACCGACGACGGCGTTGGCGGCGCTCAGGTCGCCGGCAACGGACTGTCCGGCCTGGCCAGGCGGGTCGGCGCGGCCGACGGAGTGTTCACTGTGGACAGTCCGGCCGGCGGGCCGACGGTCGTGCGGGCGGAGCTGCCGTGCGCGTGATCCTGGCCGAGGACTCGACATTGCTGCGGGAAGGCCTGATCCGGCTGCTCGCCGAGGAGGGCCACGAGGTGCTCGCCGCGGTCGGCAACGCCACGGAGCTGCTCGACGAGGTGTCCCGGGCGCAGCCGGACGTGGTGGTGACGGACATCCGGATGCCGCCCGACCACACCGACGAGGGCCTGCGGGCGGCGCTGGAGATCCGGCGGCGCTGGCCGGACGTCGGGGTGCTCGTGCTGTCCCAGTACGTCGAGAAGCGGTACGCGACGGAACTGATCACCGACGACGGCGGGCGAGTCGGGTACCTGCTCAAGGACCGGGTGATGCAGGTCGGCGAATTCCTCGACGCGCTGGAGCGGGTCGGGTCCGGCGGGGCGGCGTTCGACCCCGAAGTCGTCCGGCGGCTGCTGGCGCGCACCACGCACGCGGACCCGCTCGCGACGCTGACCGCCCGGGAACGCGAAGTGCTGGCGAAGATGGCCGAGGGGCACACGAACGCCGGCATCGCGGCGGAGCTGTACGTGTCGCAGTCCGCGGTGGAGAAGCACGTGAACGCGATTTTCGACAAGCTGCGGTTGAGCCATACGAGCGGGTACAGCCGGCGAGTGCTGGCTGTTCTGCGCTACTTGGGCTCTTAGGGGGCGCTACGCGCGTAGCTGCGCTGCGCGCGGCCGAAAGCGCCGGCTTCGCTTCGCCAGTGGCTTGACCCGGTGGCTCGGCAACCGATTCGGCTGGGGATCGTGTTGCGGGAGAGGGGTGGCTCGGGGGGTGAGGGCCTTCGTTGCCAGGTTCCTGGTGGTGAGCGGGGTTTTGCTGCCGGTAGTCTCGATCTTGAGCCTGTTTTGTCCGGATTTCAGGAGGAACTGTCCATGTTCAAGCGGATGCTCAGCGCCTTCGGCGTCGGTGGGCCGTCGGTCGACACCGTGCTCGACTCGCCCCACGCGGCGCCCGGTGGGGTGGTCACGGGGCAGGTCCGGATCCAGGGCGGCAGCGCCGACGCGGCCATCGACCAGGTCGTCCTGTCGCTGGTCACGCGGGTCGAGATCGAGCACGGCGGGCACGAGTCCGCGGCCACCGGGGAGTTCCACCGCCAGCTCGTGCAGCAGGGTGTGCGGGTGCCGTCCGGTCAGCTGGTCACGGTGCCGTTCGAGCTGCGCCTGCCATGGGAGACGCCGATCACCGCGGTCGGCGACTCGCTCCTGCACGGCATGGCGGTCGGTGTGCGGACCGAGCTGGTGATCTCGGGCGCGCCGGACAAGGGTGACCTCGACCCGGTCCACGTGCACCCGCTGCCGTCGCAGGACCGGGTGCTCGACGCGTTCGGGCAGCTCGGGTTCCGGTTCCGCAACGCCGACGTGGAAGCGGGCCACCTCTACGGCGTGCGCCAGGAGCTGGGCTTCTACCAGGAGCTCGAGTTCTTCCCGCCGGCCGGGTTCGCCGGGCGGATCAACGAGGTCGAGCTGACGTTCGTCGCCGGGCCGCACGATCTCGCCGTCGTGCTCGAAGCCGACCGGCGGGGCCGCTTCATGCAAGCGGGCGGCGACTCGTTCGGCCGCTTCCAGATGTCGCACCAGGATGCGGAGAACGCCGACTGGGCCGCGCTCATCGGGCAGTGGCTGAGCGAAGCCGCCCAGCGCGGCGGGCACTCCGCGTTCGGCAACCCGGCCTTCGGCGGCCATCACCCGGGCCACCACGGCCACCATGGTCACGGCCGCGGCATGGGCGTCGGCGGCATGGTGGCCGGCGCCGCGGCGGGTGTCGTCGGCGGGATGATCATGGGCGAGATGCTGGAAGAGGCGTTCGAGTTCGACGGCGAGGAGTGACTCACCGGACCACGAAATTCGCCATCATCATCATGTCCTCGTGTTCGAGGTTGTGGCAGTGCAGGACGTACTTCCCGCGATAGCCCTCGAACCGGACGAGCACCTCGGCCTGGTCGCCGTTGCCCAGGTCGACCGTGTCCTTCCAGCCGTGCGCCGTGCCCGGCACCTGGAACGGCGCGAGGTGGATGTGGATCGGGTGCGGCACGTTCTGCGCCCGCAACCGCCACAGCTCCACCGTGCCCAGGGCGGGCTCGGCCACGACGCCGTCCGCGCTGAACGGCATCCCGTTGACCGTCCACAGTGTCATCCCGTGGTGCTCGGCCCCGCCGCGGCGGAACGTGAACTCGCGTTCCGCCACGGCATCCGAGCGGGACAACGGCCGCACGTCGGCCAACCGGTCCGGAACGGCGCTGTCGTCGGGCACCCGCCGGGTCACCACGAACCGCATCACCCGCGCCGTGCCGCCGTCGCCGAGCCGGTTCACCAGCGTCACCTCCTGGCCGGGCGAGTACGCCGAAAAGTCGATCACCACGTCGTACCGTTCAGCCTGCGCGATCTGCAGCCGCTCGTGCCGGACCGGCGCGGCCAGCAGCCCCTGGTCGCCGCCGATCTGCGTGAACCCCGGCCCCGGCGGGTCCAGTGCGAGCCGGTAGCGGCGGGCGTTGGAGGCGTTGAGGATCCGGAACCGGTAACGCGCGGCGTCCACCTCCATCGCCGGCCACGGCGCGCCGTTGACCAGGATGCAGTCGCCGAGCACGCCGCTGACGAACTCACTGGTCACACCCGGCTGCCCCAGCAGTGACGGGTCGACCGACGGGTAAGCGAACGAGCCGTCCGCGGCGAACGACCGGTCGGTGATCATCAACGGCACCTCGCGCTCGCCGCGCGGCAGGGGCAGCGCGTCCTCCTCGTCGTCACGCACCAGGTGGAACCCGGCGAGCCCGCGGTAGACCTGCGGGCCGGTGAAGTCGGCCCGGTGGTCGTGGTACCAGAGCGTGGCGGCCGGCTGGTCCAGCGGATACACGTACTCCCGCGCCGCGCCGGGCGCGACCAGGTCCAGCGGGTAGCCGTCGTGCTCGGGCGGCGTGCGGCCGCCGTGCAGGTGCACCACCACCGGCACGCCGAGCTCGTTGCGGTGCCGGACGACGGTGGTCTCGCCGCGGCGGGACTCGATCGTGGGGCCGGGGAAGATCCCGTCGTACCCCCAGACCGTGGTGCGCAACCCGGGCAGGATCTCCACCTCGGCGGCGCGCTGGGTGATCTCGTAGCGGCCGGGTCGGACCGGCCGCAGCACGGGCGGCACCGGCAGCGGCACGGTGAACGGCTCGGGCAGTTTCGCCGCGCTGCGCAACAGGGTGCCCGCGCTGGACTCGGTCTCGGTGTTCGCGCCGCCGCTGGCGCAGCCCGCCACGAGCAGGCCGGCCGCGGTGACGCGGAACAGGTCGCGCCGGGACAGGTTCACCGGTTCCGCCTCCGCTGGTCGATCAGCACAGCGACGACTGCGCCCGCGGCGGCGAGCAGCTGCGGGCCGAAGCCGATCACGAACGTCCAGGGCGCGTCGACCTGACCGTCCTGCCCGGCGAGCCGTCCGACGAGTTCGCCGAAGACCAGAAAGCCCACCGCGAGGCCCGCGAACAGGCCGAGGATGGCGACACCCAGGGTTCTCATGCGAGCCGAAACTAGGCGTGCGCGCGCCGCCCGTCGTCCGTCCGCAGTCGATCGCGGTGTCAACATCCGGCGACTGTGCGCGGGCCCGGACCTGGCTATTCTCGGGACGTGAGCGAGCGAAAGCGGGTGCTCGCCGACGCCGCTCTGGGGGTCGCGACCTCCACCGTGGTGGCCGTCGCCATCGCGATGGACCTCGGCGGCGCACGGGCGCCCGACCCGGTGGCGTACCTGTTCGCGGTGTGCCTCGGCGCGCTGATGCTCGTGCGCCGCCGGTTCCCGGTGCTGGCGCTGGCCGCGACCGCCGCCGGGCTGCTCGCCTACCACGCGGCCGGCTACCCGCCGGTGGGGCTGGCGCTGCCCGTCGCGGCCGCCCTGTTCTCCGCGGCCGAGGCCGGCCGGGCACGCGTCGCGGCGGCGACGGCGGCGGCGTTGGTGCTGGTCAGCACGTTCTTCCGGTTGCGACAGGGGGAGAGCCCGGATTACCTGCTCGGGTTCGAGCTCGCCTCGACGGTGGGGCTGATGCTGAGCGCGATCGCGCTGGGGGCGTTGCGTGCCGAGCAACGCCGCACCGCGCGGCAGGCCGCCGTGGAACGGGAGTGGGAGGCACGGCGGCGGGTCGAGGAGGAACGCCTGCGCATCGCGCGGGACCTGCATGACGCCGTCGGGCACACGCTGGCGGTGGTGTCGGTGCAGGCCAGCGTCGCCGCCGAGGCGCTGGACGACGACCCGGACGCGGCCCGGTCCGCCCTGGCGACCCTCCGGCTGGCCGCCGACGAAGCCGTCCACGACCTGCGGACCACGCTCGGGCTGCTGACCGACGACACCGGACGCGCCCCGGCGGGCAGCCTGCGTCACCTCGACGCGCTGGTGACCGCGACCGTCCGAAGTGGTCTGGAGGTGACTGTGTCGACCGAGGGCGAGCCGGTCGCGTTGCCCGCGGCCGTGGACACCACGGCGTACCGGATCGTGCAGGAGGCGCTGACCAACTGCCTCCGCCACGCCCGGGCGAGCAAGGCGGAGGTGCGGCTGCGCTACGAACCGGGCCTGCTGCGGATCCAGGTCCGCGACGACGGCGCCGGCGCCGAGCTGCCCGCCCGGGGCGGCCGCGGCCTGGACGGCATGCGGGACCGGGCCGAGCTGCTCGGCGGTTCGGTGACGCTGGAGTCCCGTCCTGGCGCGGGTTTCCAGGTCGACGCGAGCCTGCCGGTGGAGCCGCGATGATCCGCGTCGCGCTTGCCGACGACCAGCACCTGATGCGGGCCGGTCTGTCCGCGTTGCTCGCCCGCGCCGACGACATCACCGTCGTGGGGGAGGCCGCCGACGGCGCGGAGGCGGTGACGCTCGCCCTGACCGCGCGGCCGGACGTGGTGCTCATGGACATCCGCATGCCCGGCGTGGACGGCATCGAGGCCACGCGGCGCATCGTCGCCGACCCGCGGTTGCGCGCCGTGCGGGTCGTTGTCCTGACCACGTTCGACACCGACGAGCACATCCTGGACGCGATCCGAGCCGGCGCGTCGGGGTTCCTGCTGAAGAACACCGAGCCGGACGACCTGCGGGCGGCGGTGCGAACGGTCGCCGCCGGTGATGCGCTGCTGGCGCCGTCGGTCACCCGGCGCGTGATGGCGGCGGTGGCGCACGGGCACCGCACCGACCCGGCGCGGCTGGCGCGCCTGACCGAGCGGGAACGGGAACTGCTCGCCGAGGTCGCCGCGGGCCGGTCCAACGACGAGATCGCCGGGCGGCTGTTCCTCAGCCCGGCCACGACCCGCACCTACGTGAGCCGGTTGCTGTCCAAACTGGACGCGCGCGACCGCGCCCAGCTGGTGCACATCGCCTACGAATCCGGCCTGGTCCGCCCCGGCGACCCCGGCCGGTGAGCGCAGCCGCGCCACCCCGGCGCGGCGACTCCGGTCAGCACCACGTCCACCACCTGCTCCGCCAGGTGGTCGGTGACCGGCAGGTGTCCGAAGAGGACCCGGTAGTAGGTGGTCGAGGCGAGCATGTCGAGCACGAGGTCGAAGTCGAGGTCCGGGTCGAGGTCGCCGCGCTCGACGCCGCGGCGCAGGGCTTCCGCCGTGGAGCTCCGTCGCGTGTGGAAGTAGTCGCGCAGGAACACCTCCGCCAGTTCCGGATCGTCGGCGAGGTCGGCGACCAGCGCGGGCAGCACCCGCCGTCCGATCCTGGTCGTGAAGGCCTCGCTGAGCGTCCCGATCCCCGCGACCAGGTCGCAGCGCGTGCACCCGGTGTCCGGCGTCGGCACCGCGCCGACCGTCGCCACCAGCGCGTCGACCACCAGGTGCGGACGCCCCCGCCAGCGGCGGCGTAGCGCGGGTTTGCTCGTGCCCGCCCTGGTCGCCACCGCCTCCAGGGTGAGCGCCGCATAGCCCACCTCGTTCAGCAGGTCCACCGTCGCTTCGCGGACGGCTCCGTCGATGCGCTCGTCGCGTGGCCGGCCGGCCCGGATGCTCGTCACAGCCCTCACCCTAGCACTTCCATTTCGTTCCGATACGGAACATAATTGCCGCCATGACCCTCTCCTCGACTTCCGAGGGTGTGCTCTCGCCCCGCTACCGGGCCCGCACCGTCGGCATCGTGCTCACCGTCGGACTGGTCGCGCTCGAATCCCTCGGGGTGGCGACCATCCTCCCGGACGTCTCCCGCCTGCTCGGCGGCCTCGGCTCCTACGGCTGGGCGCTGGCCGCGCTGATGCTCGCCAACATCGTCGGCACCGTCCTCGCCGGTCACGCCGCCGACCGCGGCGGGCCGGCCCGTCCGCTGGCCGCCGGGCTGGTCGCGTTCGCGCTCGGCAGCGCACTGGCCGGTCTCGCCCCGTCGTGGCCAGTGTTCCTGCTCGGCCGGTTCGCGCAGGGCCTCGGGGTCGGCGCGGTGATGGCGATGGCCTACACGCTGATCGGGCTGGTCTACCCCGAACGGCTGCGTGCCCGCATGTTCGCGCTGCTGTCCTCGGCCTGGACGATCCCGTCGCTGGTCGGCCCGGTCGTCGCGGCGGCGGTGGCGAGTTCGGCGGGCTGGCGGTGGGTGTTCCTGGCCATGGTCCCGCTCGCCGGGGTCGCGGCCTGGTGCACGCTCCCCGGACTGGCGCGGCCGGCGCCCACGACCCCGGAATCCTCCCGGTGGCGGCCGCTCGTCGGCAGCGTCGCGCTCGCCGCGGGGACCGCGATCCTGTTGGCCGCACTGGAACTCCACACCGTCGCGGTGCTGGTTCCGCTCGCCGCCGCCGGGTTCGTCCTCGCCGTCCTGGCACTGCGGCAGGTCACCCCGGCAGGCACGCTCGTCGTGCGGCGCGGGGTCCCCGCCGGGGTGGTCGTGCGGTTCCTGCTGTGCGCGGTGTACTTCGGCTCCGAGGCGTTCCTGCCGCTGGGGTTGACCGAATTGCGGCACGTGAGCGCCTTCGAAGCCGGGCTGGGCCTGTCGGCCGGGGCGCTGAGCTGGGTGGCCGGCTCGGCGGCGCAGGCGAAGTGGGACCGCAACCGGCGGATGGCGGTGGCTCTGGGTTTCGCGGTACTGGTGGCCGGGGTAGCAGTACTGGCCTACGGAGTGCTCGTCGGCCCGGGACTGCTCGCGGTGCTCGGCTGGGTGATCGGCGGGGCAGGCATGGGTGTCGCGTTCAACGCCGCCACCACCGAGACCCTCGGTCGCGCCCCGGACGGGCAGCAGGGCTCGGTCAGCGCGGCGCTCCAGCTGGCGCAGACCCTGGCCACGGCTGTCGCGAGTGGACTCGGTGGCGCGCTCATCGCGGCGGAAGGCGCGGCACCGGCGGCGTTCCTCGCGGTCTTCGCCGGAACCGCGGCACTCGGCCTCGCTGGTGTCCTCACGGCACGGCGGATCACCGTGTGACACAGATCTCCCACGCCCGGAGCTTGCCGAGGCGAGCGCCGCTGTATTAGCACTCTTAGTAGGAGAGTGCTAATTGCATAGACGGTCCGAGGAGGCAGCTTGAGCAGCGCGCACCGCCCCGCGTGGAAAGCCCGATCTGTTTCGCACGCCGCCGTGCGACGGGACGACCCCGACCGCCCGCTCCGCGTGGCGATGGTCGTCCCGCCCTACTTCGACGTTCCTCCGAAGGCCTACGGCGGGGTCGAGGCGGTCGTGGCCGACCTCGCGGACGCCCTCGTCGACCGCGGGCACCACGTCACCCTGATCGGCGCGGGCCGTCCCGGCACGAAGGCGCGGTTCGTCCCGGTGTGGGACCGCACCGTGCCGGAGCTGCTCGGCGAGCCCTACCCGGAGGTCATGCACGCCATCGCCGCGCGCCGGGCCGTGCAGCGGCTCGCCGCGGCCGAGGGCGTCGACGTCGTGCACGACCACTCGCTGGCCGGCCCGCTCAACGCCCCCGCCTACGGCGTGCCGACCGTGGTGACCGTGCACGGTCCGGTCGGCGAGGACATGGCGCGCTACTACACCGAACTGGGCGACGACGTGCACCTGGTGGCGATCAGCGACCGGCAGCGCGAGCTGGCGCCCGGCCTGAACTGGATCGGCACCGTCCACAACGCACTGCGGCTGGCCGACTGGCCGTTCCAGTCCGAAAAGGACGACTACGCGTTGTTCCTCGGCCGGTTCCACCCGGACAAGGCGCCGCACCTCGCGCTGGAGGCCGCGCACCGCGCCGGGCTGCGGCTGGTCCTGGCCGGCAAGTGCGCCGAGCCGATCGAGAAGGAGTACTTCGAGCGGGAGGTCCGGCCGCGGCTCACCGACAACGACCACGTGTTCGGCGTCGCCGACGCGACCGCGAAGCGCGAGCTGCTCGCCAAGGCCCGCTGCCTGCTCTTCCCCATCCAGTGGGAGGAGCCGTTCGGGATGGTCATGATCGAGGCGATGGCGTGCGGCACGCCGGTGGTGGCGCTGCGGTCCGGCGCGGTGCCGGAGGTCGTCGTCGACGGCGTCACCGGCCTGGTGCGCGACGACCCGGCCGACCTGGTGCAGGCGCTGCACGACGTCCGCCACCTCGACCCGGCCAAGTGCCGCGCGCACGTCGCCGAGCACTTCGACGTCGGCGGGCTGGGCGCGGGCTACGAGGCCGCGTACCGGCGGGCGGTCGAGGTCAGCAGGCTGCGGCGCGACTACGCGGCCCTGGACTCGGCGCTCGACCGCGCCTACGACCAGATGGACAACGACGGACCCACCCTGCAGCCATCCGGAGGGCGGCCATGACGCCGGAGGCGTTCAACGCGGGCGAGCCGGTGCCCGTGACCAGCGCGGGCGGCACGGTCACGCTCGTCGAAGGCAGCACGTTCTGCCTGTCCGGCACGAACGGCGACATCCAGCCGGGCACCTCGCACGGCCTGTTCTTCCGGGACGCGCGGCTGGTCTCGCGGTGGGAGCTGCGGCTGGACGGGCAGTCCCCGCACCCGCTGTCGGTCATCTCGCCGGAGGCGTTCGCGGCGCAGTTCGTGCTGCGCCGCAACCCCAAGCCGGGCCAGGCCGACAGCACGCTGCTGCTGGTGCGGGAGCGGCTGGTCGGCGACGGTCTGCGGGAGACGATCACGCTGCGGAACCTGGGGCGGGAGAACACCGTCGCGACGCTGACCCTGCACGTCGACGCGGACTTCTCGGACCTGTTCGCGGTGAAGGAGGGCCGCCCCGCGCACGGCGGGGCGGACGCCACCGTGGCCGGCTCGGAACTGTTGCTGCGCGACCGGTCCGACGGCTCGCGCGGGCTGTCGGTGAGCGCCACCGCGGACCCGCTGGCCGCGCCCGGCGTGCTGAACTGGCGCGTCGTCGTGCCTGCCCGTGGCGAATGGTCGACCGAGATCGTGGTGCAGCCGACCGTCGGGAACCGGCGGGTGCGGCCACAGTTCGACCGCGGCGAGGAGGTCGAGGCGAGCGGTCCGGCGCGCAAGATCCGCGCGTGGCGCGACGTGAGCACGATGATCGCGGCTGACGACCCGGTGCTCACGCAGGTGCTGCAGCGCACGGAAAGCGATCTCGGCGCGTTGCAGATCCACGACAGCAGCCAGGACGGACGGCCGTTCGTCGCGGCAGGCGCGCCCTGGTTCATGACGTTGTTCGGCCGGGACAGCCTGCTCACCGCGTGGATGGCGCTGCCACTGGACGTCGGGCTCGCGCTGGGCACGCTGGAGACGCTGGCGGAGCTGCAGGGCAAGCGTGTCGACCCGTTGACCGAGGAGGAGCCCGGCCGGATCCTGCACGAGCTGCGGCTCGGTCCGGACAGCGACCAGGTTCTCGGCGGCAGCCACTACTACGGCACGGTGGACGCGTCGCCGCTGTTCGTCATGCTGCTGGCCGAGTGCTGGCGCTGGGGCGCGGGCGAAACGGCGGTGCGGGCGCTGCTCCCGGCCGCCGACGCCGCGCTGGAGTGGCTGGAACGCTACGGCGACCGGGACGGCGACGGGTTCGTCGAGTACCGGCGGGCGACCGACCGTGGCCTGCTCAACCAGGGCTGGAAGGACAGCTTCGACGGCATCAACGACGCGGCCGGGCGGCTGGCGACCACACCGATCGCGTTGTGCGAGGTGCAGGGCTACGCCTACGCGGCCTGGTTGGCACGCGCCGAACTGGCCGACGCGTTCAACGACCCGGCGACCTCGGCGCGCTGCCGGGAGCGGGCCGAGCGGTTGCGGGAGCGGTTCGCCGAGGCGTTCTGGCTGCCGGAGCAGGGCTGGTACGCCGTCGCGCTGGACGGCCGCAAGCAGCCGCTCGACGCGCTGACCAGCAACACCGCGCACTGCCTGTGGTCGGGAATCGCGACCGACGAGCACGCCGCGGTGCTGATCGAGCGGCTCAGCAGGCCGGAGATGGACACCGGCTACGGGCTGCGGACGCTGTCCTCGGCGATGGGCGCGTACAACCCGATGAGCTACCACAACGGCTCGGTGTGGCCGCACGACACGGCGATCGCGGTGGCCGGGCTGTTGCGGTACGCGCACCTGCCGGGCGCGGTGGACCTGGCGCAGCGGCTGGCGACCGGGCTGCTCGACGCGGCGGCCTCGTTCGGCGGACGGCTGCCCGAGCTGTTCTGCGGGTTCTCGCGGTCGGAGTTCAGCCCGCCGATCCCCTACCCGACGTCGTGTTCGCCGCAGGCCTGGGCGAGTGCGGCGCCGTTGCTGCTGGTGCGGTCGTTCCTCGGGCTCGAACCGCACGTGCCTCAGCAGCGGCTGGTGGTCCGCCCGCACCTGCCGGGCCAGTGGGGCCGGGTGCGGTTGTCGGACCTGCGGCTCGGTGAGCTGACCGTGCATGTCGAGGCAGATCACGAAGTGGCCAAGGTTCGGGGGCTGCCGGAAGGCTGGGACCTGCGCCTGGCTGGGTGAAAGCGGTTCCGGGGTGATCTGCGTCGCACACGGCGGGGTTGATTCCTTAGGTTAGCCTTGCTTGACTTGGCGCACTTTGTCGCAGTTCCTTCGAAAGGGTGTTGCCATGTCTCGCAGGGTTCGCCTGCCCGGACTCCGCTCACTCGTGGCCGCTTCGGTCGCGGGTGTGCTCGGCCTCGGGCTCGTGGCGTGTGGCAATGTGCAGGATTCGTCGACGCAGACGGCGTCCTCAGCGAGTGCCGACGCGTCGGCCTTCCCGGTGAGCATCACGCACAAGTTCGGCACCACGACGATCGAGAAGGCGCCGCAGCGCGTCGTCGTGATCGGCACGTCGACCGACGACCTCGACGCGGCCGTCGCGCTCGGCGTCACGCCGGTCGCGTTCTTCAACAAGTCCGGGATGGACGGTGTGCCGTCCTGGCTGCAGGGCAAGGTCGACCCGGCCAAGACGCAGATCGTCAACGCGGCGAGCGGTGTCAACGCCGAACAGGTCGGGGCGCTCACGCCGGACCTGATCCTCGCGACCGCGGACTACGGCCTCGAAGAGGAGTACGCGAACCTGTCCAAGATCGCGCCGACGATCGGCTACGCGACCGAGTGGGGTTCGCAGAGCTGGCAGGAACACCTCGACGTGGTCGCGCAGGCGCTCGGCAAGACCGCACAGGCGAAGCAGGTCGAGACGAGCACCCAGGGCGCGATCGACCAGCTGAAGGCGCAGTACCCGAACGCGGCGGGCAAGACGTTCACCGCGTCGGTCGGCAACACCGCGGGCAAGATGTTCACGCTGGTGTCGCAGAAGGACTTCGCGGTGCAGCTCGTGGAGTCGCTCGGCCTGAAGCTGAGCCCGACGGTGACGGACGCCGCGCAGACCGACGCGGGCAGCCCGACCGGTTCGCTGACCCCGGAGCAGTACGACAAGCTCGCGGCGGACCTGGTGATCGTCGCCTACACCTCGCCGGACCACCAGACGGCGTTCGAGAGCAACCAGCTGGTGGCCCCCATCAAGGCAGGTAACTACCTGGTGGTCGACATGGAGACGATCTCGGCGCTGCGTGCTCCCACGGTGCTGGACATTCCGTGGGTGCTGGAGAAGTTGAAGCCTGGGTTGGCGAAGCTGGGTTGATCTTTCGGCACGGAGCCCTCCTCGCTTCGGCGGGGAGGGCTCCTTTTTTTGTTGCCTACTTCCTGTCCGCAGGCCGGCAACGAAAAGCAACCACCCCACGAGCCATCCCCCTCCCGCAACCCGATCCCCAGCCAAATCGGTTGCCGAGCCACCGGGTCAAGGCACGCTTTCCCGCCTTGACGCGGTGTCTCGGCAACCGAACACTGAGAGATCGGGTTCGGGAGGGGCAGATCCGGGCGTAGCGAAGCGAAGCCGGCGCCCGAGAAACCCGCGTAGCGCCCCGAATCACAACTGAGCGTTCAAGTCCTCCTCGGAGAGCGCGTCCACCTCCAGGTAGATCTCCGCCACCTGCTCCAGGCGCCCGGGCACCGACTGGTCCGCCACCAAGCGCGCCGCCATCGCGCCCACCGTCAGCGCCGAAAACAGCGTCCGCACAGTCACTTCCGACGTGTCCAACGCCTCCCGCAGGCGGCCGACGATCATCGTCGCCAGGACGGAGTCTCCGCCGAGCGCGAAGAACGGGTCGTCGCGGCCTACGCGTTCCACTCCGAGCACCTCGGCCCACACCTTGGCCAGCACCTGCTCCAACGGCGTCTCCGGCGCGACATAACTGTCCGCCGACGCCTGCCAGTGCGCCGCCACCGCGCGGCGGTCCACCTTGCCGTTCGCGGTCAGCGGCAGGGCGTCCAGCACCACCACGCGAGCCGGGACCATGTGCGGCGGCAACAACGTTCGCACAAACTCCCGGACCTCGTCGCCGTCCACCGAGCCGCCGACGGCCGCCACGAGCTGGTTGCCCGCCACGCCCGCGACGCCCCGGTGCACCCCGGGGAACTCGGCCAGCGCCGCCTCGACCTCGCCCAGCTCGATGCGCACACCGCGCACCTTCACCTGGAAGTCCCGGCGCCCCAGGAACTCCAGCGTGCCGTCCGGCCAGTACCGCGCCAAATCGCCCGTGCGGTACCAGCGGCGGCCTTCGTGCTCCACGAACCGGTCGGCGGTCCGCTCCGGATCCGCCCGGTACCCGTGGGCGACCCCGTCGCCGCCGATCCACAACTCCCCCGCGACCCAGTCCGGGCAGTCCCGGCCCCGCACGTCCACCACCCGGCACACCACGTTGCGCAGCGGTGTCCCGTACGGCACCGAACGCCACGACGACGGCACCCCGTGCACCTCGCACACCGTCGAATGGATCGCCGTCTCCGTGGTGCCGCCGAGCCCAGCGAACCGGCACCGCGGCGCCTGCTCCGCCACCCGGCCGGGCAGGTCCGTGCCCACCCAGTCACCGCCCAGCAACACCGTCCGCAACCCGCTCAGCTCACCCGGCCGCGCCGCGGACAGCAGCATGTCCAGCAACGCAGGCACGCAGTTGACCAGGGTGACCCGGCGCGACGCGGCCAGCTCGACCCACTGCCGGGCCTCCTTGCGGTCGCCCTCCTCGACCAGCACGACCGCGCCGCCCGCGGACAGCAGGCCGAAGACGTCGTACACGGACAGGTCGAAGTCCAGCGCGGACACCGCGAGGCACCGGTCGTCGGCGCCCACCGCGAACCGCTCGTTGAGGTCGTCGATCGTGTTCATCGCCGCCCGGTGCGGCACCTCCACACCCTTCGGCTCCCCCGTCGAACCGGACGTGAACAGCACGTACGCGATCTGCTCCTCGTCCACCCGCACCGGCTCGGCGAGCGGCTCGGCCGCCTCCTCGGCGGAGGTCAGCACCTGCGAGAACCCGGCGATCCGCCGGATCCGCTCCGCCCGCGCCGCCGGCTGGTCCACACCGATCGGCACGTACCCGGCGCCCGCGGCCAGCACTCCGAGCACCGCCGCGATCTGGTCCGGGCCCTTCGGCAGGCTCACCCCGACCAGGTCACCGGGCGAGACACCCTTGTCCTGCAACGACTTCGCGATCCGCAGCGCCCGGTCCCGCAAAGCGCCGTAGCTGAGTACTCCATCCGTGCCCCACAGCAGCGCGGGCGCGTCCGGCTGCGCGACGGCACGCTCGAAGAACCCATCCTGCAGCAACCGCCCGCTGCGCGGCCCCTCCGTCGCGTTGACCCGCGCCCGCACCTCGGCCTGTTCCCGCGGCAACGCGCCGCCGACCGGCTGCTCCCACGCGTCGTCCCGCTGGCCGAGCCGGGTGATCAGGTCCTGGAACGCGGCGAACATCGCGTCGATCATCCCGGCCGGGAAGGCGTTCTCCCGCACGTCCCAGTTGATCAGCAGGCCCTCGTTGACCTCGGTGACCTGCGCGTCCAGCAGCACCTGCGGCCCCTGCGAGATGATCCACACCGCCTCGCCGAAACACCGCCGCACGCGTGCGTCGAACAGCTCGCCCAGGTTCAGCGCGCTGGTGAACACCACCGGCGCGAGCACCTGCTCACCGTGGTGCCGGGACAGGTCCCGCAGCACCTCGACACCCGAGTACGCGGCGTGCTCCGCGTCGGCGTGCATCCGGTCCTGCAACGCCTTCGCATGCTCCACGAAGGACGCCTCGGTCGAGAAGTCGACTTCCAGCAGCACCGAGCTGGTGAAGTCGCCGACCAGCTTGTCGACGTCGGGGTGGGTGCTCTGCCGGTCGAACATCGGCAGGTTCATCAGGAACCGCGGCTGCGCGCTCCACGAGGACAGGGTCTCCGCGAACGCGGCCGCGACGACCATCGCCGGGGTCAGGCCGTGCTCGTGCGCGCGGGCAGCGAGGCGCTTGCGGTCCTCCGGCGCCAGCCAGTGGTGCCGACGGGTGACGCGGGTGGCGTCCGCGCGCTCGGTCTCAGGCACAAGCGGCAGGTCCGGCGCGCCCGGCAGCTCCGGGATCCGCCGCTGCCACCACTCGCGGGCCTTCTCCTGCTCGGCCTGACGGGTCACCTCGCGTTCGGCCAGGTAGCGCGGGTAGCTGTAGCCGATCGGCTCCAGCTCGGCGTCCGGCTCGTCGTAGAACCGCGCGAGGTCCGACAGCAGGACGCGGTAGCTCAACGCGTCCGCGGCGAGCATGTCCACATCGACGTGCAGCCGCGCCCGGTCGCCGGACCGCCGGCTGAGCTGGATCTTGAACACCTCGCCGTTCGCCACGTCCAGGCGCGCGTGCGACGACGCGTCCCGCAACTCGTCAAGGCGACGGGTCTCGGCCTCTT
The DNA here is from genome assembly GCF_050958625.1 of Amycolatopsis sp. 3B14. Lineage (NCBI taxonomy): Bacteria > Bacillati > Actinomycetota > Actinomycetes > Pseudonocardiales > Pseudonocardiaceae > Amycolatopsis > Amycolatopsis sp. 3B14. The sequence continues at coordinate 29,876 of NZ_JBHZEN010000001.1, read as the reverse complement.
CGTCGAGGTCACGCAGGTCGTGCACGAGCAGCGACGGCTGGGCGCGCTCGGGCAGGATCCGCTGGCGGCCGTCGTCGAGGAAGGTGGCGCGCAGCATCCCGTGCCGGGCGACGAGTTTCCGCACCGCCACGTCGAGGCGCTGCGGGTCCAGGTCCGGGCCGTCGAACTCGACGTAGAGGTGCGCGGCGACCGAGCCGAGTGTGGTCTCCTCGTCGCGGCCGATCCAGTACGCGTGCTGCATCAACGCGAGCGGGAACGGCTCGGTCTCGTCGACCTCGACGGTCACCTCCGGCTCGGGCGCGACCCCGGCCGCGGTGGCCAGGATCTCCCGCCACCCGGCCAGGGTCGGGTTCTTGGCCAGCTTCGCGAATCCGACCTTGATGCCCTGCTTGCGCCACTTGTTCGCGACCTGCATGAGCTGGATCGAGTCGAGGCCCCACTCGATGAGGCTGTCGTTCTCGGACAGCTCCGCCGCCTCGGGCCCCAGCAGGTCGGTGACCTCGCGCAGGAGCTCTCCCACCGTCGGCTGCTGACTCACCACGTGCCCAGCTCCTCTTCGAACTCGTCGATGTCTTCTTCGGAAACGTCCGCCAGCGCGGTGTCCGCCGCGGTCGGTGCGCTGCTCAGCGCCTTGCGGAACAGCTCGGTCAGCTCGGGCAGCGCCGGCCCGGTGATCGCGACGCGCAACTGCCCGTCGACGCTGACCGCGTTGACCTCCATCGCCCACTGCGCGGTGCGTGGCGGCACCCGCAGCATCGGGGCCTCCGGCGCGACCGACCACGGCTCGCCGGTCCCGCTCGGCAGGCGGCCGAGGTAGTTGACGACGATCGTCGGCTCCGGCAGGCCCAGCGGGCGCAGCAGTCCGTAGCCGAGACCGTGGTCGGGCAGGCTCTCCAGCTGCTCGCGAACATCCCGCAAGCGCGTGCCGGGCCGCAGCCGGAGCGGGAAGATCGTGGTGAACCAGCCGACCGTGGCCGACAGGTCGGCCCCGAGCTGTTCCTCCCGGCCGTGACCCTCGACGGCGATCACCGCGTCGCCGCGGCCGCGCCAGGTTTCCAGCGCCTCGGCGAACGCGCTGATCAGCAGCTCCTGCACCCCGGCCTGTTCGGCGCTCTCGGGCAGCGGCACGGCGAACCCGGTCTCGTGCCGTTCGCCGCCGGGTTCGAGCACCGGGTCGGCGCCGTCCAGGATTCCGTGCCACAGCCCGGTTTCCGCGCTGCGGTCCTGCGCGGCGAGCAGTTCGCTCCAGCGCCGGAACGACGTGCCGGTGCGCACGAGTTCCTTGCCGGCCCAGGCTTCGGCGAGGTCGTCCATGATGATCCGCCACGAGACCCCGTCCACGACGAGGTGGTCGGCGACGATCAGCACCCGGTCCGGGAAGCGGACCACCTGCAGCATCCGCTCGTCGGTCAGCCGCTCGCGCGCGGCGCGCAGTTCCGCGTCGAGGTCGCCGGTGGCGTCCCAGACGATCTCTGCCGCGTCGAAGGATTCGGCCGGAACCACCAGCGCGCCCTCCCAGCGGGCGCGAAGCACATCGTGCCGGTCCAGGATCGCCTGCACCACCCGGACCAGGCCGTCACGGGTCAGGCCGTCGGGGGCGACCAGCAGCATCGCCTGCGCGAGGCCGCGTTCGCTCCAGCGCATGATCGGCGTCGGCTCGATGCGGCCGGTGCCGTCGCCGGCCTCTGTGACGGCGGCTGTGGCGACCGCAGCGAGCCCGGCCGGGGTGCGCTGCTCGAAGACCTGGCGCGGGGTGATCGTCAGCCCGGCCTTGCGGGCCCGGCTGACGAGCTGGACGGACACGATGCTGTCGCCGCCGAGGGCGAAGAAGCTGTCCTGCGCCCCGACCTCGGGCAGGCCGAGGACCTCGGCGAACAGCCGGCACAGCAACGCTTCCCGCTCGGTCGCGGGCTCCGCCTTGCCGGCCAGCGCGGCGAAGTCGGGCGCGGGCAGGGCTTTGCGGTCCAGCTTGCCGCTCGGCGTCACCGGGAACTCGTCCAGCTGGACGATCGCGGACGGGATCATGTGGTCCGGCAGTTCGCGGGCCAGGCTGTTCGCGTCGGCTTCGCCGAGGACGTAGGCGATCAGGCGATCGTCCCGCACCACCGCGACGGCGCTGCGCGCGCCGGCCCGGGTGAGCGCGACCTCGACCTCGCCCAGCTCGATCCGGAACCCCCGCAGCTTGACCTGGTCGTCCGCGCGGCCGAGGAACTCGAGCACGCCGCCGCGGTGCCGCACCAGGTCGCCGGTGCGGTACAAGCGCCCGTTCGGCGCGGCGACGAACCGCGACGCGGTGAGCCCGGGCCGGTTCAGGTAGCCGCGGGCCAGCTGGACGCCGCCCAGGTACAGCTCGCCGGTGACGCCCGGCGGCACCGGACGCAGGTACCGGTCGAGCACGTGGACCTGCGTGTTCCACACCGGCCGCCCGATCGGCACCGTGCCCTCGCCCGCGCCGTCGGCGCACGGCCAGTAGGTGACGTCGACCGCGGCCTCGGTGGGGCCGTAGAGGTTGTGCACGTTCGGCCGCGCCAGGTCCGAGGGCAGGGCCTCACCGCTGCAGATCACCCGCGTCAGCACCGAAAGGTCGCCGCCCGAGGAGACGAACGCCCGCAGCATCGACGGCACGAAGTGTGCGGTGGTGATCCGCTCGCGGGCGATGAGGCCGGCCAGGTACTCCGGGTCCTTGTGCCCGTCGGGCCTGGCGAACACCAGCGTGGCGCCGGTGATCAGCGGCCAGAAGAACTCCCACACCGACACGTCGAAGCTCGAAGGGGTCTTCTGCAAAACCCGATCATCAGCGGTCAGGCCGTACTCGTGCTGCATCCACAGTAGACGGTTGACGATCGCGCGGTGGCTGACCACGACGCCCTTGGGACGGCCGGTGGAACCCGAGGTGTAGATGACGTAGGCCGGGTTGTCCGGTCCCGCCGAGCGCAACTCTCCCTCGCCTTCCAACGAGGCGGGAAGGACCACGGTGGGCTGCGCGTCCTCGATCATCATGTTCAGCCGCTCCGCCGGGTACGACGGGTCCAGCGGCAGGTACGCGCCACCGGCCTTCAGGACCGCCAGCAGCGAGACCATCAGGTCGAGCGACCGGTCCTGCCGCACGCCAACGATGTGCTCCGGCCCCACACCCGCGCCCGCCAGCCGCGTCGCGAGCGCGGTGGCGCGGGCGTCCAGCTCGGCGTAGGTGAGGGACTCGCCCTCGAAGACCACCGCGGTGGCGTCCGGAGTCCGCGCGACCTGGGCGGCGAACAGCTCCCGCAGGGTCGTCTCCGGCACCTCCCGCGTCTCGCCGGCGGGGAGCACGTCCTCGGGAGTGAGCACCGAGGTCGCCGACAGCCGCCGGTCCGGGTCCGCCAGCAGATCGCCGACCAGCCGCGTGAAGCGGGCCACGAGGTCGTCCACTGTGGACCGGTCGAACAGGTCAGCGCTGTAGACGAGCCAGCCGTCGATGCCCGCGTCCTGCTCGAACAGGTGGAACGACAGGTCGAGCCGCGCCGCGTAGAAGTCGACGTGTTCCTCGCGCAGCGACGCGTGCCCGAACGGCACCGGCCCGCCAGGCGCCCGCTGGTAGGCCAGCATGACCTGGAACAGCGGGTGCCGCCCCATCGACCGCGCCGGGTTGAGCGCCTCCACCAACCGCTCGAACGGCAGGTCCTGGTGCGCGAACGCGTCCAGGTCGGTGCGCCGCACCCGCTCGACGAGCTGCCGGAACGTCGGGTCGCCGGTCAGGTCCGTGCGCAGCACCAGGTTGTTGACGAAGAACCCGACCAGACCGTCCAGGGCGTCGTCGGTGCGGCCTGCGACCGGCGCGCCGATCGGCACGTCCTCCCCGGCGCCCATCTGGCCGAGCAGCGCGGCGACGGCGGCCTGGACGACCATGAACGTCGTGGCCCCGGTCTGCCGCGCCAGCTCCGCCAGCGCCCGGTGCGTCTCCGGCGGCAGCCGGAACCGCACCGCGTCCCCGCGGAACGACGGATCGGCGGGGCGCGGCCGGTCGGCCGGCAGGCTGATCTCCTCCGGCAGGTCGGCGAGCTGCCGCGTCCAGTACGCGAGCTGGGTGGACGCGAGGCTGTTCGGGTCGGCGTCGTTGCCCAGCAGGTCCCGCTGCCAGAGCGCGTAGTCCGCGTACTGCACCGACAGCGGGGCCCAGCCCGGACCGCGACCCTGCAGGCGGGCGGTGTAGGCGGTGGTCAGGTCGGCCAGCAGCCGCTCGGCGGACCAGCCGTCGCTCGCGATGTGGTGCGTCAGCAGGGACAGCACGTGCGAGTCGCCGTCGCGGAACAGCCGCGCCTCGAACGGCGGCTCGCGGTCCAGTTCGAACGCGCGTTGCGCGGCCTCGCGTGGCGAGCCATCGTCGACGATCAGCGGCGGAATCGTGTCGAGGACCTGCTGGTAGGGCTTGCCCTCGAACTCCGGGTAGATCGTGCGCAGCACCTCGTGCCTGCTCACGACGTCCGCGAGCGCCGCCCGCAGCGCGTCCACGTCGAGCGGGCCGTCCAGGCGCACCGCGAACGGCACGTTGTAGGTCGCGCTCGGGCCTTCCAGCCGGTACAGGAACCACAACCGTTGCTGCGCCGAAGACAGCGGGATGCGGCGCGGGCGCGGCATCGGCGTGAGCGCCGGCCGCTTCTGCGTGCCGCCGTCGAGCGCCGTGGCCAGGCGGGCGACGGTGGGCGCGTCGAAGACAGTCCCGATCGCCAGGTCGACGCCGAGGTCGGCGCGGATGCGGCCGACGAGCTTGGTCGCCAGCAGGGAATGCCCGCCGAGGGCGAAGAAGTCGTCGTCCCGGCCGACGCGCTCGACGCCGAGCAGGTCGGCGAACAACGCGGCCAGTGCCCGTTCGCGCTCGGTTTCCGGCTCCGCCGCCGCGGTCGCCGCCTCCGGCTCGGGCAGCGCCTTGCGGTCCAGCTTGCCACTCGGGCTCAGCGGCAGCTCGTCGAGGAACGTGATGACAGACGGCACCAGGTGCTCGGGCAGCGTGGCGCCGAGCTGCCGCCGGATGGTGGCCGCGTCCGTGCCCGGCTTGGCGACCACGTAGCCGAGGAGCTGCTGCCGCTCCGGCCGCGCGACCACGCCGGCGCTGACCACCTCGGGCAATGCGGTGAGCGCGGCCTCGACCTCGCCCAGTTCGACGCGGAACCCGCGGATCTTGACCTGGTCGTCGGCGCGGCCGAGGAACTCCAGGGCGTCCCCGGTGCGGCGCACCAGGTCGCCGGTGCGGTACAGCCTCGACCCGTCCGGCCCGGCCACGAACCGGGACGCGGTGAGCCCGGGCCGGTTCAGGTAGCCCCGGGCCAGTTGGACGCCGCCCAGGTACAACTCGCCGACCGCGCCGGGCGCGACCGGCTGCAGGTGCCGGTCCAGCACGTGCAGCTGCGTGTTCCACACCGGCCGCCCGATCGGCACGGTCCCGGTGCCGGCCCCCTCGGTCACCGGCCAGTGGCTCACGTCGACCGCGGCTTCGGTCGGTCCGTACAGGTTGTGCACGTGCGGCAGTTCGCGCGCGAGGTCGGACGGCAGCGCCTCACCACTGCAGATCACGCGCCGCAGGGTGCTCGGCCGCGCGCCCGACTCGACGAACGCCCGCAGCATCGACGGCACGAAGTGGACGGTGGTGACCCGCTCCCGCGCGATCAGTTCGGCGAGGTAGCGCGGGTCCTTGTGCCCGCCCGGCTTGGCGAACACCAGCGTCGCGCCGGTGATCAGCGGCCAGAAGAACTCCCACACCGACACGTCGAACGACGACGGTGTTTTCTGCAGCACGCGATCCTCGCCGGTCAGGCCGTACTCGTGCTGCATCCACAACAGCCGGTTCACGATCGCCCGATGGCTGACCACGACACCCTTGGGACGGCCGGTCGAGCCCGAGGTGTAGATGACGTACGCCGGGTTGTCCGGCCCCGCCGCCCGCAACTCCCCCTCGCCTTCCAACGAGGCGGGCAGCACCACGGTGGGTTGAGCATCCTCGATCATCATGCTCAACCGCTCGGCGGGATACGACGGATCCAGCGGCAAATACGCCCCGCCCGCCTTCAGCACCGCCAGCAGCGAGACGATCAGATCGAGTGAGCGGTCCTGCCGCACACCGACGATGTGCTCCGGCCCCACACCCGCGCCCGCCAACCGACGCGCCAGCTCGGTGGCGCGGGCGTCCAGCTCGGCATACGTCAGCGCGACACCCTCGTAGACCACCGCAGTAGCGTCCGGCGTCCGCGCCACCTGCTCGGCGAACAGCCCCGGCAGCGTCGCCTCCGGCACCTCACGCATGTCCCCGATCAACGCGGTGTCGGCGAAGAACTCCAGCCGGCTGACCGGCCGGTCCGGCGCGTCCACCGCGGCGGCGAGCAGCGATTCCAGGTGCGCCAGGAACCGCTCGACCGTCGCGGCGGTGAACAGCTCCGTCGAGTACGTGGCCTCGACCCGCATCTCGCCGTCGACCAGGAACGCCTCCAGCGCCAGGTCGAACTGGGTGGTGTCGTTGTGCACCGTCTCCCAGCTCGCCTCGACGCCGGGCAGGTCGAAGCCCTGCAACCCCTGGGTCAGGAACAACAGCATCACGTCGAACAGCACCGACCGGCCCGGCACGCGCGGCGGCCGCAGGCACTCGACGAGCAGGTCGAACGGCAGGCCCTGGTGCGCGTAACCGTCGGTGCACACGCGCCGCACCCGGTCCACGAGCTCGGCGAACGACGGGTCGCCGGACAGGTCGGCCCGCAGCACGAGCGTGTTGCCGAAGTTGCCGATCAGCCGCTCGACCTCGCCGGCGTCGCGGTTCATCGACGCCGACCCGATCGGCACGTCCGTCGCGCCGGTCCAGCGCGACAGCAGCGCCGCGTACCCGGCGAACACGACCATGAACGGCGTGACCCCACGGGCCTGCGCGAACTCCCCGATCCGGTCGGTCACGGCCCGGTCGAAGGTGTGGAACCGCCGGTCCCCGCGGTCCGACCGCGCGGGCGGGCGTGGCAGGTCGGTGGGCAGCGGCAGGTTCTCCGGCGCGGGAGTCAGCTCGCGGCGCCAGTAGTCCAGGTCACCGGCCAGCTTCTCGTCGGTCAGCGTCTTCCGCTGCCACACCGCGAAATCCGCGTACTGCACCGGCAGCGGGTCCAAACCGGACGGTTGCCCGGTGGTGTCCTCCCGGTACAGCGCGGACAGGTCCCGCGACAGCGTGTTGAACGTGTAGCCGTCCCACGCGATGTGGTGCACGGTCAGCACCAGCACGTGGTCGTCGTCGCCGCGGCGCAGCAGGCGCAGCCGCAGCGAGTGCTCCGTGGCGAGGTCGAACGCGTGCGCCGACTCCTCCCGCGCCACCCGCTCGACAGTCCGGTCCCGGTCCTCTCCGGACAGACCACGCAGGTCCGACTCGGGCATCGTCACCACGGCGTACGGGTCGACGATCTGCCGCGGTTCGCCGTCCGGCCCGGCGACGTACCGGGTGCGCAGGATCTCGTGCCGCTCCACGAGCCGCTGGAACGACCGATGCAGCGCGGCCTTGTCCAGCGCACCGCGCAGGGTGATCGCCAGGCACACGTTGTACGCCGGGCTGGCCGGGTCGAGCTGCTGCAGGAACCACATGCGGGACTGCGCGTAGGACAGCGGCAGGTCGTCGTCGGAGTCCCGCTTCGGGATCGACGTCGTGCTGGCCAGGCCGGCCTGGGCCAGCCGTCGGCGCAGCAGCTCACGCTTGCGGGCGGCGAGGTCACTCACCGGGGGCCTCCTCGGCGATCAGGGTCAGCGCGGCGAACCACTCGCGGGACAGCTGCTGGATCCGGTCTTCGGTGAACAAGGCGGACGGCCACTGCCAGTCGGCCTCCAGCGTCGAGCCGCGGACCAGCACGTTCAGCACCAGGCAGTACGGCGCGGGCATGTCGTCGTCGACGCCACCGCCCATCGCGCCCACCTCCGGCGCGCCGGACCACGGCTCGCCGTCGCGCTCGCCCACGGTGAGCCGGCCGAGGTAGTTGAACTCCAGCTGCGGCTCGGGCAGCGCTTCCAGCTCGGAAGCGGTGTCCGGGTTGAGGTACCGCAGCAGGCCGTGGCCGATGCCCTTGTCCGGCAGGGCGAGCTGCTCGCTCACCCGCGTGAGCCCCTGGCGCACGCCACGCGTGAGGTCGCCGGGGTCGACGCGCACCGGGAACACGCTGGTGAACCAACCGACCGTGCCGGACAGGTCCGCGCCCGGCGCGATCTGCTCCTCGCGGCCGTGGCCTTCCAGGGCGAGCAGCAGCGACGTGTCGTCGTCGCCGCGCCAGCGGGACACCGCGTGCGCGAGCCCGGCCAGCAGGACGTCGTTGATCGTGACGCCGTGCCGCTCGGGCACCTCGGTGAGCAGCTTGCCGGTCACGTCGGGGTCGAGGAACGTCCGCGTGCCCCGCATGGACGCGCGGGTGTCGGTGGCCGGGTCGAGGCGACGGGTGCCGAGCACCGGGTCCGGGCCGGACAGGATCTCCCGCCACAGTGGCATCTCGCTCGCCTTGGCCCGCGCCACCTCGGGCAGCGCCCGTGCCCATTCGCGGTACGAGGTGCCGACCGGCGGCAGCTCGCGGCCCGCCCACAGCTCGGCCAGCTCGGGCACCAGCACGCCCCACGACGCGCCGTCCACGACAAGGTGGTGCAGCACGATCAGCAGGCGGCCGGAGCGGTCCGGGCCGGTGTCGAACCAGACGAACCGCACCATGTCGCCGGACGGCGGGTCGAGCCGGATCTCCCGCATCAGGCCGGGCAGCCGCTCCGCGATGTCGGGGTAGTCCGTGTCGCGGGCGTCGATCCGGGTGACGCAAGCGCTTGCGTCCACCGCGCCCCGCGGGCGGACGACGAACGTGCCGTCGAAGGTCGCACGCAGCACGTCGTGCCGGTCCAGCAGGAGCTGCACCAGCTCACGCAGCCGGTCCAGGTCGAGACCGGCCGGGGTGCAGAGCATCCGGGCCTGGCTGAGCTGACCGTACGGCTGGTTGCGGTTGAGCCAGTGCAGCATCGGCGTCAGCGGGACCTCGCCGATGCCCGCGTCGGAGTCCGCACGGTGCACGGCCTCCCCCGCGACCCGCGCCAGTGCCGCGACCGTGCGCTGCTCGAAGACGTCCCGCGGCGTGAACGCCAGCCCGGCGCCACGGGCCTTGCTGACCAGCCGCATCGACACGATGCTGTCCCCGCCGAGTGCGAAGAAGCTGTCGTCCGCGCCGACCTCGGGCAGGCCGAGGACCTCGGCGAACAGGCCGGCGATGCGCTTCTCCAGTTCCGTCGCGGGCGCCCGGGACGTCGTGCTCGTGTAGTCCGGCGCGGGCAGCGCCTTGACGTCGAGCTTGTCGTTGCGGGTCAACGGGAAGCGGTCGACCGCGACGATCGCCGCCGGGACCATGTACTCCGGCAGTGCCGACGCGACCTGCTCGCGCAAACCGTCCGTGCTGCTCGCGACGACGTAGGCGACCAGCCGCTTCACGCCGGGCGTGTCCTCGCGCGGCACGACCACCGCGCGTTCGACCCGCTCATCCCGCAGCAGCACGGCCTCGATCTCGCCGGGCTCGATGCGGAAGCCGCGGATCTTGACCTGGTCGTCGACGCGGCCGAGCAGCTCGATCAGCCCCTCGGCGTTCCAGCGCGCCACGTCGCCGGTGCGGTACATCCGGGTGCCGGGCTCACCGAACGGATCGGCCACGAACCGCTCCGCGGTCGTGCCCGGCCGCCGCAGGTAGCCGCGGGCCAGACCGGCGCCGGACAGGTACAGCTCACCCTCCACGCCGGGCGGGCAGGGCCGCAGGTGCCGGTCGAGGATGTAGGCGCGCGCATTGCCGACCGGCGAGCCGATGCACGGGTTCTCGGTGCGGTCGAAGTCGCACGCCGCGGAGTCCACAGTGCACTCGGTCGGGCCGTAGAGGTTCCACACGGCCAGGTCCGGCTCGTCCCGCAGCGACCGCCACAGCTGCGCGGGCACCGCCTCACCGCCGACGCCGAGCACCTTGAGCGCGCCGCGCCAGCCCGGTTCGGTCGCGACCTGCGCGAGCAGCGACGGGGACAGCTCGACGAACTCGATCTCGTGGTCCCGCAGGAACGCGCGCAGCAGGTCCGCGTCGCGGCGGGTGTCCGGTGGCACCAGGTGCAGCTCGTGCCCGGCGAACATCCACAGCATCGGCTGCCACGACGCGTCGAACGCCATCGGCCACGCGTGCGCGACCCGCAGCGGGCGGCCGACCCGCTCGCGTGCCGGGTCGAACAGGTCCGCGCGGTGGCTGACCAGCAGGTTCGCGATCGAGCTGTGCGGCACCACGACGGCCTTCGGCGTGCCGGTCGAGCCGGACGTGTAGATGACGTACGCCGGGTGCTGCGGCTTCGCCCGCGGCGGCAGGTCGTCCGTCGGGCCCGTCGCTTCCGGCAGTTCGGTCAGGATCAGCTTCGGCGCGGCATCGGCGAGCATGAAGTCGATCCGCTCGGCGGGCCAGTCCGGGTCGAGCGGCAGGTACGCGCCGCCCGCCTTGACCACCGCGAGCAGCGCGACCAGCATGTCCGCACCGGCCGGCATGCGCAGCGCGACCACGTCCTCCGGGCCGACGCCCTGCTCGATGAGCACCCGCGCGACCTGGTTGGCGCGGGCGTTGAACTCGGCGAACGTCAGCCGGGTCTCCCCCGCGACGATCGCCACGGCGTCCGGAGTGGCTTGTGCCTGCTCGCGCAGCACCTCGGGCAGCGTCGTCGCCGGGGCGTCCAGGACCTTGCCGGTGCCGATGCGGCGCAGCTCGGCCAGGGTCTCCTCGCCGAGCAGGTCGACGCCCGTCACCTTCTGCGTGGGGGCAGCCGCGAACGCCTCCGCGGCCCGGCGGAACCAGCCGCTCAGCGACTCCGCCCACGCCTCGTCGAACGTGTCCGGCCGGTACTCGAAGACGACCGACAACCGCTCCTCGGCGGCGACCGCCAGGGTCAGCGGGTAGTGGGTCGAGTCCTCGACCTCGACCCGGTCGATCGTGATCCCGGCGGCCCGCTCGCTCGCGCTCACCGCGTCCGAGTCGATCGGGTAGCTCTCGAACACGACCAGCGTGTCGAACAGATCGCCGTGCCCGGCCGCCCGCTGGATGTCGGTGAGGCCCAGGTACTGGTGGTCCATCAACCGCGCCTGCTCGTCCTGCACGCCACGCAGGACGTCCAGCAGCGAGCCACGCAGGCGCACCCGCACCGGCACGGTGTTGATGAACAGGCCGACCATGCCGTCCACACCGGACAGATCCGCGGGACGGCCGGAGACGGTGGCGCCGAACAGGACGTCGTCGCGGCCGGTCAGCCGGGCGAGCACGAGACCCCACAGCCCCTGGACGACCGTGTTGACGGTCAGGCCGTGCTCCCGGGCGACCGCGTAGAGCCGTTCCGTGGTCTCGGCGGGCAAATCGAGCCGCAGCTTGCCGGGCCGCATCGGCACGCGCGATGCGGCGGGGGCCAGCAGCGTCGGTTCCTCGACGTCGTCCAGCGCGGCCAGCCACGCTTCGGCGGAGGCGTCCCGGTCCCGCCCGGCGAGCCAGGTCAGGTAGTCGCGGTACGGCCGCGGCGACGGCGGCTCGGCGCCGGCGTAGAGCGCGAGCAGGTCCCGCACCAGCAGCGGCAGCGACCAGCCGTCGAGCAGGATGTGGTGGTTGGACAGGACGAGCCGGTGGTCCCGCTCGCCCAGCTTCACCAGGGTCATCCGCAGCAGCGGCGGCTCGTCGAGCGGGAACCGCTCCGCCCGGTCCCTGGCCAGGAACTCGTCGAACTCCTCGTGGCTGAGTGTCAGCTCCGCCCACGGCAGCTCGGCCTCGCGGCGGATGACCTGCTTCGGCTCGTCGTCGTGCACGAAGGCCGCGCGCAGGTTCGGGTGCCGGTCCAGCAGGCCCTGCGCGGCCCGGCGCAGCCTCGCCGCGTCGACCTCACCGGTCAGGCCCAGCACGAACTGGACGGTGTAGACGTCGTCGGCGCTTTCGTCGTAGAGCGCGTGGAAGAGCATGCCCTCCTGCAGCGGGGACAGCGGCAGGACTTCCTCCGGCTCCTCCGCGGCAGTGAGGTCGCGCAGGGCGTCCTGCCACTTCGCGGCCAGGGCGTCCACTTCGGACTCGATAAACCGGTCGGTCCAGGACCAGGTCGCGGTCAGCACCGGCCCGTCCGGACCGTCCTCGGTCACGACGTTGATCTCCAGCGGCCGGTGCTGGACCTCCGGCGGCGGCAGCTTCTCCGCGTCCGGGACCCAGAAGCCCTCGCTGACGTCGAACCGGCCGAGGTAGTTGAAGCCGATCTCCGGCTCCGGGACGTCGGTGAGCTCGCCGTGCAGCCAGCGGAGGATGCCGAACCCGATGCCGTTGTCCGGCACCGCCCGCAGCCGCTCCTGGATCTCCGGCGGAGTCGCGGCGGCGGGCAGTTCGACCGGGTAGACGCTGGTGAACCAGCCGACCGTGCGGGACAGGTCCGCGCCGGGCACCAGGTGCTCCTCGCGGCCGTGGCCCTCCAGCGCGACCAGCCGCGGCTCGCCGAAGGCGTGCGCGAGCGCGCTGAGCAGCACCTCCGGCACGCCGGTGCGGAACTTGCCGGGCACCTCGGCGACCAGTTCCGCGCCGAGCGCCAGCTCCCGGCGGCCGGCCGTGCGAGCCGGCCGGACGTCCGCCGATCCGGTGCGCGGCAACCACTTCCACTGCTCGGCGCTCGCGGTCGGCAGGTGCCGCGCCCACCAGCGGAACGACGTGGGCACCGGGTCGAGCTTGGCCGGATGACCGGACGAGCGCGCCTCCCAGGCCTGCGCCAGGTCCCCGGCGAGGATGCGCCACGACACCCCGTCCACGACCAGGTGGTGCAGCACGAACAGCAGCCTGCCGGGCCCGGACCCGTGGTCGAACCACACGGCCCGCACCAGCACACCCGCCTCCGGATCGAGCGCGCCGACCGCCTCGGCGTACTTCTCGGCCACCGGCGTGTCCCCGGGTACGTGTTCGAGGATGTCCGTCACCGCGCCTGGCGGGCGGACGTCGAGCACCTCGCCACGCAGCCGGGCACGCAGCAGGTCGTGGTGGTCGAGCACGTCCTGCAGCACCCCGGCGAAGATCTCCGGGCCGTCCGCGGGCGGCACCCGCAGCAACGCGGCCTGGGCCATTGTGCGGTCCCCGGTTTCCCGCCACCAGCGCATGACCGGGGTGAGCGGGACTTCGCCGACACCTTGCGCGCGGTCCTCGTCGGGGACCACCACGTCGGTGTCGACCGCGCGGGCGAGCGCCGCCGCGGTCTGGTGCTCGAACACCTGCCGCGGCGAGATCCGCAGCCCGGCCGCCCGCACCTTGCTCACGAACTGGATGGACAGGATGCTGTCGCCGCCGAGTCCGAAGAAGTTGTCCTCCGCGCCGACCTCGGGCACCCGCAGCACCTCGGCCATCACCCGGCACAGGATGCGCTCGGCCTCGGTCGCCGCCGCGCGGCTGCCGGACGTCGGCTCCGGGCCGGGGTCGGGCAGCGCCTTGCGGTTCACTTTGCCCGACGGCATCAGCGGGAACTCGTCGAGGAACACGAACCGGCGCGGCACCATGTGCTCGGGCAGGCGAGTGCGCAACCAGTCGCCGAGACCGTCCACTTCGGCGCCCAGGCAGTAGCCGACCAGTCGCTTGGGCTCGTCGCGCACCAGCACGACCGCCCGGCGGACGCCTTCGTGCTGCTCCAGGACCGCCTCGATCTCCTCCAGCTCGACGCGCATGCCGCGGATCTTGACCTGGTTGTCGGCGCGGCCGAGGAACTCCAGCGTGCCGTCCGGCTGCCAGCGCGCCAGGTCGCCGGTGCGGTAGAGCCTCGAACCGGGCGGCCCGAACGGGTCGGCGACGAAGTGGTCCGCCGTCCGCTTCGGGTCGTTGATGTAGCCGCGGCCCAGGTAGACGCCGCCGGCGTACAGCTCGCCGGGCACGCCGACCGGAACCTGCCGCAGGTGCCGGTCCAGCACGTACAGCCGGGTGTTGCCGTTCGGATGCCCGATCGACACGGCCTTGCGCACCGCACTCGCGTCGCGGTAGACGACGTGGCTGACGCCGATCGTCGCCTCCGCCGGGCCGTACCCGTGGTACATGATCGCGTCGCTGACCGCGCGGAACCGGGCGAACAGCTCGGGCGTGAGCACCTCGCCGCCACACCAGACGTGCTTGAGCGACCGGCCGCGCTCGGCGAACCCGTCGAGGCCGACCAGCAGGTCCAGGATCGACGACGGCAGGTAGGTGAACGTGACCCGGTGCCGCTCGATCAGGCTCAGCAGGTACTCGATGTCCCGCTCGCCGCGGGGCTCGGCGATCACCAGCTTGCCGCCGGTGACCAGCGGCAGGAACACCTCGTTGATCGAGATGTCGAATCCCATCGGCGCCTTGAACAGCGCCGCGTCGCCGGGCCCGAAACCGAGCATCTCGCGCTGCCACAGCAGGCGGTGCGTGATCGCGCGGTGCCGGATCATCGCGCCCTTCGGCGTGCCGGTCGAGCCGGACGTGTAGATGACGTAGGCCAGGCCTTCCGGCGGCACCCGCACGCCGAGGTTCTCCTGGTCCTCGCCCGCGAGGTCGACGTGCACGACCGGCACGCCCAGTTCCCGCACCGGCCCGTCGTGCTCCGGTCCACTGAGGATCGCGGCGAACCGGGAACTCGCGGCGACCTCGGCGATGCGCCGATCCGGCCACGACGGCTCCAACGGCACGAACGCGCCACCGGCCTTCTCGACCGCGAGCAGGCCGACGACCAGCTCCAGCGACCGCTCCCAGTGCATGCCGACGGTGCGCTCCGGCCCGACCCCGGCCGCGACGAGCCGCCGGGCCAGGTGGTTCGCCTTCGCGTTCAGCTCGGCGTAGGTGAGGCTGCGGTCGTGGAACTCGACGGCCACCGCGTCAGGGGTGCGGGCGGCCTGCTCCTCGACCATCTCGGTCAAGGTCGTCTGCGGGCGGTCCTCGGCGGTGTCATTGAACGCCGCGAGCTGGGCGCGCTCGTCGTCGCCGAGGATCTCGGCGAGGCCGACCGGCTGCTCCGGCTTGGCGACCAGCGCGGTGAGCAGCCGCACCAGCCTGCGCGCGAGCGAGTCCACAGTGGATTCGTCGAACAGGTCGGCGGAGTAGCTGATCAAGCAGTCTTCCGGGCCGAAGTGGAACGCGAGGTCGAACTTGGCGCCGGTGAACCCGGGTTCGAGCGGCTCGGCCACCACGTCCGGCAGGTCCAGTTCCGCGGTCGACGGATCGCGGTGCGACACCATGATCTGGAACAGCGGGTGCCGCCCCGGCGAGCGCGGCGGGTTGACCGCCTCGACGACCCGCTCGAACGGCAGATCCTGGTTCGAGTAGGCGTCCAGGTTCGCCTCACGCACCCGCGCGAGCAGGTCGCGGAACGTCGGGTTGCCGGACAGGTCGGTGCGCAGCACGACCGTGTTGACGAAGTAGCCGACCAGGTCGTCGAGCGCTTCGTCGGTGCGGCCGGCCACCGGCGTGCCGAGCGGGATGTCCTCGCCCGCGCCGAGCCGGGACAACAGCACCGCGGTCGCGGCCTGGGCGATCATCAGGTCGGTCACGCCGAGTTTGCGGGCCAGCTTCGCCAGCGACGCGGTCAGCGCGGCGGGGAACTCGACGGCGACGTGGCCGCCCTCGCGTGTCGGGTGCTGCGGGCGCGGCCGGTCGGTGGGCAGCGGCAGTTCCTCGGGCAGGCCTGCCAGGCGCTTGAGCCAGAAGTCGCGCTGGCCGTCGACCGGGATGTCCTGGAGCCACTGGGTGTAGTCGGCGTATTGGACCGGCAGCGGCGTCCAGTCCGGCGCGCGGCCTGCGCCGCGGGCGGCGTAGGCTTCGCCCAGGTCCCGCAGCAGCGGCCGGGCGGACCACTCGTCGCCCGCGACGTGGTGCACGACCAGCACGAACAGGTGCTCGTCCCGCCCGGTGGCCAGCACTTCGGCGCGGATCGGCGGCTCCTCGCCGAGCCGGAACGCGTACCGGCTCGCCCGTTCCACGAAACCGTCGGCCGGGCCGTCGTGCCGGTGCACCGGGAACCGCTCGAACGGCGGCAGCACGCGCTGGCCGTCCGCGGTGAGCAGGGTGCGCAGTGCGTCGTGGCGGTTCACCACATCGGTCAACGCGGCGTCGAGTGCGTCCAGGTCCAGCGGTCCGGTCAGCCGCGCGGCGAACGGGATGTTGTAGACCGGCGACGGGCCGTCCAGCTCGTGCAGGAACCACAGGCTGCGCTGCGCCGGGGACAGCGGCACGAGGCCGTCGTGGCCGCGGCGGGTCAGCGGCGGGCGCGCGGCGCCGCCGTCCAGGTGCCGTGCCAGGCGTGCCACCGTCGGCGCGTCGAAGATCGCCCGGATCTGCAGGTCGACGCCGAACGTGCGGCGGACCCGGCTGGCCAGGCGGGTCGCGAGCAGCGAATGCCCGCCGAGGGCGAAGAAGTCGTCGTCCCGCCCGACCCGGTCCACGCCGAGGACCTCGGCGAACAGCTCGGCCAGGATCTCCTCGCGCGGGTCGCGGGCCTCGGCGCTGCCGGTCTCGGCGAGCCGCGGCTCGGGCAGCGCGCGGCGGTCCAGCTTGCCGCTCGGGCTCAGCGGCAACGCGTCCAGCACGACGATCGCGGACGGCACCAGCTGTTCGGGCAGCGACTCGGCGAGGCTCCGCCGCAGCGCGGCCGGGTCCAGCCCGTCGCCGACGACGTACCCGACCAGCTGCTGACGGCCGGTGTGCACGGTGGCCGCCGCGGCGGTGACCCCGTCCAGCGCGAGCAGGGCCGCCTCGACCTCGCCCAGCTCGACGCGGAAGCCGCGGATCTTGACCTGGTCGTCGGCGCGGCCCAGGTACTCCAGCACGCCGTCGGCGTTCCACCGCACGACGTCGCCGGTGCGGTAGAGCCGCGAGCCGGGCTCGCCGAACGGGCTGGCGACGAACCGGGACGCGGTCAGCCCGGGCCGGTTGAGGTACCCCCGGGCGAGCTGTACTCCCCCGAGATACAGCTCGCCCGGCGCACCCGGCGCCACCGGCCGCAGGAACCGGTCCAGCACGTAGGTCTGCGTGTTCCACACCGGACGTCCGATAGGGACGGTCGCGGCATCGGCGGGCACCGGCCAGTAGGTGACGTCGACCGCGGCCTCGGTCGGGCCGTAGAGGTTGTGCACCTGGGCGAATTCACTCGCCTGCCGCGCCAGCTCCGGCGGGAGGGCCTCGCCGCTGCAGATGATCCGCTCCGGTCCGCGGCCGGTCTCGACGTACTGGGCCAGCATCGACGGCACGAAGTGCGCGGTGGTGATCCGCTCGCGGTCGACCAGTTCGGCCAGGTAGCGCGGGTCCTTGTGCCCCTCCGGCTTGGCGAACACCAGCGTCGCTCCGGTGATCAGCGGCCAGAAGAACTCCCACACCGACACGTCGAACGACGACGGTGTTTTCTGCAGCACGCGATCCTCGCCGGTCAGGCCGTACTCGTGCTGCATCCACAACAGCCGGTTCACGATCGCCCGATGGCTGACCACCACACCCTTCGGTCGCCCGGTGGAACCCGACGTGTAGATGACATACGCCGGGTTGTCCGGCCCCGCCGCCCGCAACTCCCCCTCGCCTTCCAACGAGGCAGGCAGCACCACAGTGGGTTGAGCATCCTCGATCATCATGCTCAACCGCTCGGCGGGATACGACGGATCCAGCGGCAAATACGCCCCGCCCGCCTTCAACACCGCCAGCAACGACACGATCAGATCCAGCGAACGGTCCTGCCGCACACCGACGATGTGCTCCGGCCCCACACCCGCGCCCGCCAGTTTCTTCGCCAGCGCGCTGGCGCGGGCATCCAGCTCCGCGTAGGTGAGTTCGGCGCCCTCGAAGACCACCGCGGTCGCGTCCGGCGTGCGCGCCACCTGCTCGGCGAACAGCCCCGGCAGGGTCGTTTCCGGCACCTCGGCGGCGGTTTCGTTGGGCGCCACCACGACCTGCTGCCACTCGTCGGCGGGCAGCGGTTCGACCCGCGCGACCGGGGTGCCGGGCGCGGCGACGAACCAGCCGAGCACGTCCTGCACCCGCTCCGCGATGCGGGCGACCGCGGCGTCGTCGAAGCGCGCCGGGTCGTGGTCGATGCGCAGCACGAACTCCTCGCCCGGCACGACCAGCAACGCGAGCGGGTAGTGCGTGGCGTCCCGCACCTCGACCCCGGCCAGCGGCGAGCCGGCCAGGTCGGTGCCCGGATAGCTTTCGAAGACCACGAGCGTGTCGAACAGCGTGGGCTGCCCGGCGGCGCGCTGGATGTCGGCGAGCCCGAGGTGCTGGTGCTCCAGCAACCGCGCCTGCTCGGCCTGCACCCGCGCGGCCAGCGCGGCCAGCGTCTCGTCCGGCGCGAGGCGCACGCGCACCGGCACGGTGTTGATCAGCATGCCGACCATCGACTCGACGCCCGGCACCTCCGGGTTGCGGCCGGAGACCGTCGCGCCGAACACCACGTCGTCCCGGCCGGTCAGCCCGGCGAGCACGAGTGCCCATGCGGACTGGACCAGCGCGTTCACCGTCACGCCGTGCTCGCGGGCGGCCTGCGTCAGTGGCTGCCCCGGCAACGAGAACTCGGCCCGCCGCGGCAGTCCGTTGGACGAGCCGTCGGCCACGAGCGTCGGGCCGTCGAGGTCGCCGAGGGCCTCCGCCCACGCCTGCCCGGCCGCTTTGGCGTCCTGTTTGGACAGCCAGGTCAAGTAGTCCCGGAACGGCCGCACCGGCGGAAGCGCTTCCCCGCCGTACAACGACAGCAGCTCACGCACCAGGATCGGCGCCGACCAGCCGTCCCACAGCAGGTGGTGCGACGACAACACGAGCACGTGCTCGGAACCGCGGCGCGCCAAGGTGAACCGCAGCAACGGCGGTCGCGCGAGGTCGAACCGCTCGGCGCGGTCGTCGTCCAGCAGGCGCTGGAACTCCGCATCGCCAGGGCAGTCCACGACCCGCCACGGCACCCGCACCGACCGGCGCACGACCTGCACGAACTGGCCCGAGGACTGGGTGCGGAACCCGGCCCGCAGGTTGGCGTGCCGCCGCACCAGCTGCTCCGCCGCCTCCCGGAGCCGCTCGGCGTCGACCGCACCGGCCAGCCGCAGGACGGTTTGCACCGTGTAGACGTCCGCGCGCTCGTCGAGCAGGGCGTGGAAGATCATGCCCTGCTGCAACGGGGTGAGCGGGAGGACGTCCTCGACGCTCGACGCCACCCTCAGGACTCGCTCTCGACCAGGCTGCGCGGTCGCATGTCGGTCCAGTTGGCCTCGATGTGGTCCAGGCACGCCTGGCGGCTGTCCTCCCCGAACACGATCCGCCAGCCCGCGGGCACCTCGGCGAAGGTGGGCCACAGCGAGTACTGGCCCTCGTCGTTGACCAGCGCGTAGAAGCGCCCGTTGTCGTCGTCGAAGGGGTTCGTCACCACAAGCCTCCAGTGCCGTAGGTCAACTGAGGCTTACCTTAGTAAGGCGATGCTAAGAGTGTCCAGCGGCGAAAAAGGTGACAAGAGCGTCGTTGACCACGTCCGGGCGCTCCAGATATCCGTAGTGCCCGGCGTCCGCGATTTCCAAGTACCGCGCGGACGGGATCGCGTCGGCGACCTCGCGCGCGAGGTACGCGGGCAAGCGGAGGTCGTCGGCGAACCCGATGACAAGGCAGGGGACGTCGATCGCGCGGTAGGCGTCCAGGCGGCTCTCGGTGATGTCGAGGTCGAGCTGCGCGCGCAGGCCGGGCGTCCACAGGGTCGGCGACATCTCGAAGATGTCGAGCCAGTCCGCGACCGCCGCGTCGTCGTTCAGCGTGCGGGGTGAGAGATTCTGCACTGCGCGCGTGACGGCCTCGTACTTCGCGGGCAGCGCGATCTCGCTGTCCCGCAACTCCTTCTCCGCCGCGCCCATCGCCGCGCGCATCGCGTCCGGGCGGCCGCGGGTGGCCATCAGCACGGCCTGGCTGACCAGTTCGGGGCGCGCGAGCATCAGCTCGGTGACCACCTGCGCGCCCATCGACGTGCCGACCAGGCGGCACGGGCCGAGGCCGAGGTGCTCGATCAGGCCCGCGGTGTCGGCGACCAGGTCGTCGATCGTGAAACCCGGCTCGGCAGGCGAGATTCCGCGATTGTCGAAGGTGATCGCGCGGTAGCCGGCGTCGACGAGCGCGGGCACCTGGTGCAGGTGCCACACCCGGCCGTTCGCCGCGGTGCCCATCACCAGCACCACCGGATCGCCCGAGCCGAGGTCGTCGTAGTTGATCTTTATGCCGTTGACGTCGGCGAGTGGCATGGTTCTCCTTGCAGGCTGGCCCGGCGCAGTCCGGGCATGGTCACCGCGACCAGGCAAACGCCGAGCACGCACACGATGCCGCCGGCGACGATCCCGCCCGCCGGGCCGAGCAGCCGCGCGGCCAGACCCGCTTCGGCGTTGCCGACGGCCGGGCCCGTCGTGGCCTGCGCGAGCCACAGGCTGCTGACCCGGCCCTGCAGGTGGTCGGGCGTGTGGTGCTGCAACAACGCGCGGCGCAGGATCTCCGAGGTCGTGTCGCCGATGCCCGCGATCGCCAGGAACAGCAACCCCAGCCACAGCTCGCCGGACAGGCCGAACGCCGTGACCCCCAAGCCCCACAACAGGACCGACCCGATGAGCGCGCGGCCACTGTGCCGGATCCGGCCGGTCCAGCCGCTGACCAGCGCGCCGACGAACGCGCCGACGGCGGGTGCGGTGTAGAGCAGGCCGACCGCGGACGGGCCGCCGCCGAAGACCTCCGTGCCCATCTGCGGGAAGAGCGCGTACGGCATCGCGAAGAGCATCGCCCACAGGTCGATCACGAGCAGCCCGCGCACCACCGCGTTGTGCCGCAGGAAGCGGAAACCCTCGGCGATCGCGTGGAACGGGTGCTGGTGGTCCTCGTCCGGCTTGCCCGCCCGCAGCTCGGGCAGCCGCCACATGAGCAGGACCGCGGCGACGTAGCCGAGCGCGTCGATCGCGAAGCACGCGGCGACGCCGGGCCCGGCCGCGATCACCCCGGCGACCGTCGGGCCGACCATCGCGCCGAACTGGCTGGTCACGGTGATCAGGGCGCCGGCCGCGGTCAGGTGCTCCGGTTTGACCAGCGACGGGATCGCCGCCATCAACGCCGATCCGCCCAGGCCGTTGATCGCGCCGGCGAGGATCGCGGCGACGTAGACGAACCACAGCATCGGGTGCGGGATCGCGGCGTTGACCGCGAGCCCGCCGAGCACGACCGCGACAACCGCCCGCGTGGTGAGGATCAGGCGGCGCCGGTCGACCCGGTCGGCCATCACCCCGCCCGCGAGCAACCCGCCCAGCAACGCGATGCCGAACACCAGACTGACCAGTCCGACCTGGACCGACGACCCGGTCACCTGGTAGACGTGCAGGTTGATGGCGACGTTGGTGAGCGCCGTCGTCAGCACGGTGAGTGTCTGCGCGGCGAAGACGAGCCGGTACGCGGATGCGCTCCGTAGCGGCGTGACGTCGATGACCATTTCCCCGAGCCGCACGAGCACCTTCCCTTCGTAACGTCGGCTAGCCTAACCTAAGTTCGCGCGATCGAGGGAGCTGACGATGTTGCACGGCTGTGTGCCCTGGCCCGAGGAACTGGCGGCGAAGTACCGCGCCGAAGGCTATTGGACCGGACAGTCGCTCGACGTCCTGCTGACCGAGGGCGCCGCGGCGCACGGAGATCGAGTAGCACTCGTGGCCGCCGATGGCGCGCGCTGGACCTACGCCGAACTCGACGCGTGGGCCTCGCGCCTGGCGGCCGGGCTGGTGTCGGCGGGCCTGCGGCCAGGTGAGCGCGTCGTCGTGCAACTGCCAAACGTGCCCGAGTTCGTGGCTCTGTTCTTCGCTTTCCTGCGCGCCGGGGTGCTGCCGGTGCTGGCGCTGCCCGCGCACCGGGAGAGCGAGATCGTGCCGCTGTGCGAGCTGAGCGAAGCGGTCGCGTACGTGGTCGCAGACACCGACGACGCCGGATACGACTACCGCGAGCTGGCGCGGACGGTGCAGAAGGCGGTGCCGTCGGTGCGGCAGGTTTTCGTCGTCGGCGAGCACGCGGAGTTCCGGCCGCTGCCGACCGCGTCGCCGGTGCCGTTGCCGGAGCCGGATTCCGCTGACGTGGCGTTGTTCCTGCTCTCCGGCGGCACGACCGGCACGCCCAAGCTGATCCCGCGGACGCACCAGGACTACCTCTACAACGCGCGGGCGAGCGCCGAGGTGTCCGGGTTCTCCGCGGACACGCGGTACCTGGTGGCGTTGCCGGCCGCGCACAACTTCGCGCTGGCTTCGCCGGGGCTGCTCGGCGCGATGGCCGCCGGTGGCACGGTGGTGCTGGCGCCGGATCCCAGTGCGGACACGGCGTTCGAGCTGATCGAGCGGGAGCGGGTCACGGTGGCCGCGGTGGTTCCGCCGGTCGCGCTGCTGTGGATGGACGCGACCGAGTTCATGGACGAGGACCTGTCCAGCCTGCAATTGCTCCAAGTGGGTGGCGCGAAGTTCAACGCGGAGCCCGCTTCCCGGGTGCGCTCGACGCTCGGCTGCGATCTCCAGCAGGTGTTCGGGATGGCCGAGGGACTGCTGAACTTCACCCGGCTGGACGATCCGGACGAGCTGAAGATCACCACGCAGGGCCGCCCGCTGTGCCCGGCGGACGAGGTGCTCGTGGTCGACGAGGAAGGCGACCCGGTGGCGCCCGGCGAAAGCGGCGAGCTGCTCACCCGCGGGCCGTACACGCTGCGGGGCTACTACCGGGCGGAGCAGCACAACGCGCGCTCGTTCACGCCCGACGGGTTCTACCGCAGCGGGGACGTGGTGCGGGCGCTGCCGTCCGGTCACCTGGTCGTCGAAGGGCGGATCAAGGACCAGATCAACCGGGGCGGCGAGAAGATCCCGGCCGAGGAGCTGGAGAACCACCTGCTGGCGCACCCGGCCGTGCACGACGCCGCGGTGGTCGGGATGCCGGACGAGGTGATGGGCGAGCGGACGTGCGCGTTCCTGGTGGTACGCGGGGAGGCGCCGACGCTGCGGGAGGTGACGGCGTTCCTGCGGGAGCGCGGCGTCGCGGCGTACAAGCTGCCCGACCGGCTGGAGGTGCTGGACAGCTTCCCGCTGACGAAGGTCGGGAAGGTGTCGAAGGTCGCGCTCGCCAAGCGGATCGCCGGGTGAGCGCTGGCGATCGCGGTGCCGACACCGGCCCACACCACATGACCACCGGCAGCCACGCCGCCCACGCGCACCCACACGCGGCCACCGCCGGCCCCGGCGCCGGCGCCGGGGCTGGCCCACGCCGCGTAACCACCGGCATTCGCGGTGCCGACGGCCGCCCGCGCCCGGTCAGCACCCGCAGCCACCGTGCCAACGCCCACCCACACCGGACCAGCACCCGCAACCACCGGGCCGACGCCCACCCACACCGGGCGAGCACCCGCAGCCACGCCACCAACACCCACCCACACCGCGCCAGCACCCGCAGCCACGCCACCAACACCCACCCACACCGCGCCAGCACCCGCAGCCACGGCACCCACGCCCACCCACACCGGGCGAGCACCCGCAGCCACGCCGCCGGCCCACGCCCGGTGAGCACCGGCAATCACGACAACCGCGCCAACACCGGCTCCCGCTGCGTCAGCACCAACAACCGCGGCGCCGGCCCACGCCCCGTGACCACCGGCCACCCCAAGCACACTGCCCGCCCCGCACCTGGAGAACACCCGTGAGCACCGGTGGATCCACCCGAGCCGCCTCCCGGACCAGCGCCGGTCAAGCGCCTGCGCCGCGCTCGGCGGCGCCGTCCAGGGCGGCCGGCCTCGTCGTCGCGCTGGTGGTCCTCGTGGCCATCGCGTCGCTGAGCATCGCGGTCGGCGCGCGGTCCATTCCACTCGGGACGGTCGTCGACGCGTTGTTCCACCGCGACGGCTCGGATTCGTCCTATGTGGTCTGGTCGATCCGCGTGCCGCGGACGCTGATCGGCATCGCGGTCGGCGCTTCGCTGGGCGTGGCCGGCGCGTTGATGCAGGCGCTGACCCGCAACCCCCTCGCCGACCCGGGCCTGCTGGGCATCAACGCGGGCGCGGCGACGGCGGCCGCGTTGTCGGTCGGGGTGCTCGGGGTGACCGATCTGCGGGCGTTCGTGTGGTTCGCGTTCCTGGGCGCTGCCATCGCGGGTTTCGTGCTGTACGTGATCGCCGGCCGGGGCGGCTCGTCGCCGGTGCGGCTCGCGCTGGCGGGGACGGCCGTGTCGGCCGCGCTGACCGGCCTGACCCAGGCGATGACCCTGCTCGACACCCAGACGCTGGACCAGATGCGGTTCTGGACGGTGGGTTCGCTGGAGCGCGCCGACGGCGGCACCCTGGTGCGGGTGTTGCCGTTCCTGGTGGCCGGGGTGCTGCTCGCGTTGTTCCTGGCGCGCCCCCTGAACGCGCTCGCCCTCGGCGACGAGGCGGGCAAGTCGCTGGGCGCCCACCTCGGCCGGACGCGCGGACTGACGCTCCTGGCGGTCACGTTGCTGGCCGGTGCCGCGACGGCCGCCGTGGGGCCGCTGGTGTTCGTCGGGCTCGCGGTGCCGCACATGGTCCGCGCGATCACCGGGCCGGACCAGCGGTGGGTGCTGCCCTACTGCGCCCTGCTGGCCCCGGCGCTGCTGTTGCTGGCCGACGTGCTGGGACGGGTGATCGCCAAGGAGGAGATCGACGTCGGGGTGGTGACCGCCCTGCTCGGGGCGCCGCTGTTCATCGCACTGGTGCGCCGCACGAAGGCGGCCCGCTCATGACCAGGCCCCGCACCCGCACACGACTGGCCCACCCGCACGCCACCGCGCGCACGAGCCGCCCACTCACGCGCACACGAACAACCCACCCGCACACCGCCCCACACACCAGCCGCCCAACCACGACCCCACCAACTGCCCACCCGCACGCCACCGCGCGCACGAGCCGCCCACTCACGCGCACACGAACAACCCACCCGCACACCGCCCCACACACGAGCAGCCCAACCACACGCACACCAACTGCCCACCCGCACCACCAGGAGGTGGCTCCCTCATGACCCACCTCCCCACCGCCCCCCGCGCAGCCACTCGCCTCACCGCCCGCGCCGCGAACCGCCGGAGTTTCCTCGTCTGCGTCGGGCTCGCGGTCGCGATCCTCGGCTTCGGGGTGCTCGCCCTGGGCACCGGGTCGATTTCCGTCGCGCCGCTCGACGTCGTCCGGACCCTGCTCGGCAACGGCAGCCGCATCACGAACTTCGCCGTGCTCGATCTCCGGCTGCCCCGGGTGCTCATCGCGCTGGCCGTCGGCGCCGCGCTCGGCATGAGCGGCGCGGTGTTCCAGAGCCTGTCCCGCAACCCGCTCGGCAGCCCGGACATCATCGGCTTCAACTACGGCGCCACCACCGGCGGCCTGCTGGTCATCCTGCTCTTCGGCGGCGGCACCCTGGCCGTCTCCGGCGGCGCGCTCGCCGGCGGGCTGGTCACCGCCATCGCCGTGTACGTCCTCGCCTGGCAGCGCGGCGTCCGCGGCTCCCGGCTGGTCCTGGTCGGCATCGGCATCAGCGCGATCCTCCAGGCGATCAACTTCTACCTGATCGTCAATGCCCAGATCGCCGATGTCGCCCGCGCCACGGTCTGGCTCACCGGCAGCCTCAACAACCTCGGCTGGCCCCAGTTCTGGCCGCTGGTGATCGCCCTGGTCGTGTTGATCCCGCTGCTCCTCGCGGGCGCCCGCCGCCTCGACATGCTCGAGATGGGCGACGACGCCGCGGCCGCGCTCGGCGTGCGGGTCGAGCCCAGCCGCGTGTACCTGCTGATCGTCGGCACCGCCGCGTGCGCCATCGCGACCGCCGCCGCCGGCCCGATCGCCTTCGTGTCCCTCACCGCGCCCCAGCTGGCGAAACGGCTCACCCGGGCCGCCGGCGCAGGCATCCTCCCGGCCGCGTGGATGGGCGCGTTGCTGGTGCTGGTCGCGGACTTCGCCGCCCAGCGCGTCGCCGGCGCGTCGACGCTCCCGGTCGGCGTGGCGACCGCCGCGCTCGGTGGCGCCTACCTCGGCTGGCTCCTCTGGCGCCGCCGCTGAACGCGCAACGGCCCCGGGCGCCGCCCGGGGCCGATACCGAACTTCAGGCGCGCACCACGAACGGCGCCACCGAACCCAGCTTCTCGCACGTCTCCTCGAACTCGCGTTCCGGCGTCGAGTCCGCGACGATCCCCGCGCCCGCGCGCAGCCACGCCTGCGAGCCCTCCTGGTACACCGCCCGCAGCACGAGCGCCGCGTCCAGGGAACCGTCTTGGGAAAGCGCTATCACCGAGCCGCTGTACAACCCGCGCGGGTCGTCCATCCGGGAGATCGCGTCGAGCGACTCGCGCTTGGGGATCCCGGACGCCGTCACGGCCGGGAACACCGCCTCCAGCGCGTCCCACGCCGACCGGCCGTCCGCGAGGTCCCCGTTCACCAGCGAAGCCAGGTGCTGCACGCTGCCCCGCTCCTTGATGCCCATGAAATCCCCGACCCGCACCGATTCCGGCACGCACACCCGCCGCATCTCCTCCTGCGCGGTCCGCACCGACACGGCGTGCTCGAACACCTCCTTGGGGTCCGATTCGAGCTCGGCCCGCGCGGCCGCGTCCGCCTCGCTGCCCCGCCCGAACGCACGCGTCCCGGCCAGCGGCTGCGTCGTGACCCGCCCGCTCCCGTCGACCGAGACGACGATCTCCGGGCTGAACCCGGCAGCCTCGGCGCCGTTCAACCGCAACAGGAACGACCGGGCCGGGGTGTTGCCGCGCCGCCCCAGTTCGTAGGTCGCGACCAGGTCCGCCGGGAACGGGATCCGCACGACCCGCGACAGGATCACCTTCTGGTACTGCCCCTGCCGGATCTCCTTGACCGCCTGGGCGACCCGCTCGCGGTAGCTCTCGCCGCCCGCCCGGATGTCCACCTCGGCGGCGCGCGGCGAGTCGGCCTCGATGGACGCGTCGAGGATCTCCCGCACCCGTGCCCGCTCGCCCGCGTCCACCCCGCGGATGCGGACCGTCTGCCCGTCCAGCCGCACCTCGGTGCGCGGCACGATCACCCGCACCACCTCACCGGGCGGCGGCACGGCGCCGCGCAGCCCGAGCCCCGGCACCAGCCCGGCGAACGAGAAGTGCACACGACCGTAGGCGTTCCAGCCCTCCACCGGCAGTTCCGCGAGCGCCGACCGCATCGCCTCGCCCGGCGACCCGGTCCACGCACGATCGGTCACCTCGTCGCCGTACGAGATGCGCACTCGCTCGGCGTCGAGCGACACCGTCGCGAGCGCACCGCCGGCGAACGTCCACACGCCGTCGCGTTCGTAGACGACGTAGTCGTCGAACCCGGCGCGCGCCAGTCTGGTCACAAGGTTCAGTGGCTCAGCCACCGAGCCGGTTTCCTCGACGTCGTACTCGGTCACGCCCACTCCTCGGCTTTCACACCACTGACCGCGTACTCGGCAGGCCAGTCCAACGACGGTTCCCTGCGGTCGAGGATCGAGCGCAGGATTTCGCCGACCCGCACCGCGGTGTTCGAGAGCAGGGAGGAGGTGATGCCGTGCGAGTGCTCGGTCCCGCCCTGCAGGTAGAGCCCGGCCTTCACGTCCGGGGTGACGAGCCGGTAGTCGCGCTCGATCCGCAGGCGGCCCTGCTCGTCGCGGCGGCACTTCGCGGCCAGCTCGCCGAGCAGCGACGTCGGATCGGCCGGACGGTATCCGGTGGAGTAGACGACGAGGTCCGCGTCCAGCACGGTCTTCTCGCCGGTGGTCAGGGATTCGATCGCCATCCGGACGCCGGATTCGGTTTCGGTGACGTCGATCGGGCGGCACGCGTTGAAGATCCGCAGCCGCTGCACGCCCTGCACCTTCTCGCGGTAGACGCGGCGGTACAGGTCGTCGATGAGGTCGAGGTCCACGGCCGAGTAGTTCGTGTTGCCGTGGTAGTCCATCAGGCGGCGCTTCACGTCCTCCGGCGCGGTATAGAACGCGTCGACCGCTTCCGGGTCGAAGATCCGGTTCGCGAACGAGCTGTCGTCCGAGGGGCTGTAGCCGTAGCGGGCGAACACCGAGCACACCTCGGCGCGCGGGAACTTGTCGTGCAGGAACGCGGTGACCTCCGCGGCGCTCTGCCCGGCGCCGACGACGATGCACCGTTCGGGGTCGGACACCTTGTCGATGCGGTGCAGCAGCTGGTGGTTGTGCCAGATCCGGTCACTGACCGTGACACCCTCGGGGAGGTTGGGCCGCAGGCCGGTGCCGAACACGACGTTGCGGGCGCGCAGCACCTGACCGTCCGTGGTCCGCACGTCGAACAGCGATTCCGCGCCCGGAACCGGCGTGATCCCGGCGACCTCGCGGTCGTAGGTTACGAGGTCGTCGACCTTCGCCGCCGACCACTCCAGGTAGTCGTGGAACTCGATGCGCAGCGGGAAGAGGTTCTTGTGGTTGATGAAATCGACGAGGCGCCCCTGGCTGTGCAGGTAGGACAGGAAGCTGAACTCGCTGGCCGGGTTGCGCATGGTGACGAGGTCCTTGAGGAACGACACCTGCATCGTGGCGTTGTCCAGCAACATCCCCCGGTGCCAGCCGAACCGCGGCTGACGCTCGAGGAAGTGCGCGGTGACCGCCTCCCCGCCGCCGGCGTTGTGCTCGGTGACGGCGATCGCCAGTGCGAGATTCGAAGGGCCGAAGCCGACCCCGACCAGGTCGTAGACCGGAACTTCCTGCGGTTCTGGCATGCCCGTCCTATCCGTAGATGTACAACCGAGGCAACCCTAACCTAAGTTAGGGGAGGCTTAACTACTACATTCGGGCGTGATGTTGATCCCGGAACGAGGAGGACCGATGCGGGTCGCGATGTTCGGCTACCAGACGTGGGGGCACCGCACGCTGCGTGCACTGCTGGACGCCGGTCACGAGGTGGTGCTCGTCGTGACGCACCCGAAGAGCGACCACGCATACGAAAAGATCTGGTCCGACTCGGTCGCGGATCTCGCCAGGGACAACGGTGTTCCGGTGATCGAACGCAACCGCCCCGACGACGATGTGACGGCCGCGCTCAAGCAGGCGGCCCCGGAAATCATCGTCGCGAACAACTGGCGCACCTGGTTGCCGCCGGAGATCTTCAACCTGCCGCCCCGGGGAACCCTCAACGTGCACGATTCGCTGTTGCCCGCCTACGCCGGTTTCTCGCCGTTGATCTGGGCGCTGATCAACGGGGAGAAGGAGGTGGGCGTAACCGCGCACATGATGAACGACGAGCTCGACGCGGGCGACATCATCCTGCAACGATCCGTCGAGGTCGGTCCACGTGACACGGTGACGGACCTGTTCCACCGCACGGTCGACCTCATCGAACCGGTGGTGTCGGAGGCCCTGGCGAAGCTCGAATCAGGGGATTACGAGCCGGTTCCCCAGGACCGCTCGAAGGCCAGCTTCTTCCACAAGCGGTCCATCGAGGACAGTCGAATCGACTGGACCTGGCCCGCCGAAGACATCGACCGCCTGGTCCGCGCCCAGTCCGACCCGTACCCGAACGCCTTCACCACCCACAAGGGACAGACCATCCGGATCACCAAGGCGTCCGTCTCGAAGGGACGGTACGGCGGCACACCCGGCCGGATCTTCATCCCCGAAGGCGACGGAGTGGTGATCGTCGCCGGCGCCGACGCCCGGTTCGGCAAGAACCACGGCCTGGTCATCGAACAGGTCCGCCTCGAAGACGGCACGGAACTGGCGGCCACCGACTACTTCACAAAGATGGGCGGCTACCTAGGCCGCTGAAAGCGCACTTGATCTCCGAACACAAAGGTAGCTGGGTGGTCATCCCGTCGCCTGACACGCAACGATCACCTTGAGCCAGGGCCGCAACCTCCGTGCTCGCGTGAGATGACATGCCAACCTTGCGGCC